>CAZBKS010000271.1:0-3309 GCA_964492475.1 uncultured Syntrophomonas sp.
GACGAAGCCGGACGGATCGCCCATGCCCAGGGCACGGCCGTTGGCCAGGAACGGGATATTGGTCAAGTCATGGAAAAAGCCTTTAATTAAGTGGGAATCAGTGTACAGGTCTTATATCTGAAACCAGATTTACAGGGCGTTCAATACTATTAACCGGGATTCTTGGAATCCAATCAAATAATCGGGAAGTAATCCGGGGAGTGAGATATTTTGTCATTAGTAGTTGCAAAATTTGGAGGAAGTTCGGTAGCTTCGATAGAAAGAATCAAAACCATTGCCTGTCGGGTTCGGGAAATGAAAATGAAGGGGCACGATGTAGTGGTGGTAGTATCAGCCATGGGAGATACTACCGATGATCTTATTCAACTGGCTGGAGCCACCGGAGATGATTTGAACAGCCGGGAAATGGATATGCTACTGGCTACCGGAGAGCAGCAATCGGCTGCCTTGCTGGCCTTAACCCTAAACAATATGGGATGTCCGGCTATATCTCTTACCGGCTGGCAGGCTGGCATAAAAAGCGATTCATCCCATAATAAAGCCAAGATAAATGGGATTGAAAACTGTCGGATAAAAAAAGAGATTGAAGCAGGAAATATTGTTGTTATAGCCGGTTTTCAAGGGATATCTCCGGAAGGGGATATTACTACTCTAGGCCGGGGAGGATCAGATACTACCGCCGTCGCCTTAGCAGCTAGTTTACAGGCCGATCGATGCATGATCTTCACAGATGTTGATGGAGTTTATACGGCTGACCCCCGGATAGTACCGGAAGCCCGTAAGCTGTCTATGATATCTTACGAAGAAATGCTGGAACTTGCGGTACTGGGGGCGGTAGTAATGCAGCCCCGGGCGGTGGAAGTAGCGCTTGCTTACCAGATTGATGTTGAAGTGCGATGCAGTTTCAATAAGAATCCAGGAACCATAATTACCAAGGAGGCTAACATGGAAAAAGAAGTAATAGTAAGTGGAATAGCTCATGATGTGAACTGTGCCCGCTTCGCCATATTTGATGTGCCGGACCAGCCCGGAATCGCCAAGACCCTTTTTAAATCCCTGGCCGGCGCTGGAATAAACGTAGACATGGTAATACAGGCCGCCATGCGCG
Organism: uncultured Syntrophomonas sp.; assembly: GCA_964492475.1. Classification (GTDB taxonomy): domain Bacteria; phylum Bacillota; class Syntrophomonadia; order Syntrophomonadales; family Syntrophomonadaceae; genus JAAYJK01. The sequence continues at coordinate 1,109 of CAZBKS010000271.1, forward strand.
ACGGGAGGAATGATATTGCCTTTACCATCGGGCGGGATGACTTGAAAAAAGCGGTAGAGGTAATAGGAAAGCTGGCAGAAGATATCGGGGCTTCGGGCATGACTTATGGAGATGATGTGGCCAAGGTATCTATAGTAGGGGCCGGAATGCAGACCAATCCCGGTGTAGCAGCAGATATGTTTGAAGCCCTGGCTGATGAAAATATAAACATTCATATGATCAGCACCTCAGAGATCAAGGTATCCTGCTTGATAGACAAGGACTGTATACAGACTGCAGTCAGGGCACTGCACCGGAAATTCGAGTTGGATAAAGTTGAATAGCAGATAATAAACGGACATACCTTGACGAACAAATCCATCTGTTATACAATAATCCTTGCGTCGGGGTGTAGCTCAGTTTGGTATGAGCGCTTCGTTGGGGACGAAGAGGCCGCTGGTTCAAATCCAGTCACTCCGACCATTTAATTTAATAAGCACTAATCAACCACCTTGTGATTCGGGTTGCCCGGACAATAGGTGGTTTCTATTATTTTTTAAGGGTATTTACAACAAAATTAAGAAAAATAACGAAAACGATGCCTCTCTGCAACGTTCGGTATACTATTGCTTATTTTTTTATCCTTTTCCAATCATTTCTCAATTAATTATGACTTAGCATATTGTTTTTGTTAACAATATAACTAGGTGAAAGGAGGTGAAATTTTGAGAAAAGCGGCACTGAGTATACTGCTATCTTTTGTTGTAGCTGTTAGCATGTATGGTGGATATTCTTTTGCTTTAACAGAAGACGCTATTCAACCAGAAGCATGTCTGGAACTAAAAGCTGAAGAGATGGGTATCAGTGTTGATGAACTAAAGGCTCAATGCAAAGCTGAGCGGCAGGAAAAACTGGAGCAGAGAGCCAAAGAGCTGGGCATCACCGTTGACGAGTTAAAGGCTAAAACAAAAGCGGAACGGCAGGAAAAGCTGGAGCAGAGAGCCAAAGAGCTGGGCATCACCGTTGATGAGCTGAAGGCTAAAACAAAAGCGGAACGGCAGGAAAAGCTGGAGCAGAGAGCCAAAGAGCTGGGCATCACCGTTGATGAGCTGAAGGCTAAAATGAAAGCAGAGCGGCAGGAGAGACTGGAGCAGAAAGCCAAAGATATGGGCATCACCGTTGATGAACTAAAAGCCAAAATGAAAACAGAACACGAGTAAAGAAGATACAATTTTCACTAAATATTTAGGAGACAGAATAATAGGTCGGATAGTAGCAGCCTGTAGACAAGCCAGTCATCAGGCTCCTTTTTATAATTTTCAAAAGGAGAAAATAGTATTTTATGCTTAATTCATGCTCTATACAAGTATATTCCATGAGCATCTTGGTAAAGGTTATCAAAAAGGATGTTGCTTCCCAACATCCTTTTTGACAGCGAAAACGGTATTGAAGTATTTTCAATTATTATAATCATCTAAGCAGATGATTTCGCAGGAAAGAGTCAGGTGTTTTGCCCCTGGGCAACAACATTGTTATCTTGATTCTTAATTGTCCACTTATAAGTTATCAGACCACCTCCGCGTTTCATCTCTTTGGTAGAAATGACTTCGGCCTCAGCATAAATTTTATCGCCTGGATGTACCGGAGTTTTCCATGAAATACCATCGGCAGCAGTCCATACCGCATCAGACAGGAACCCGTGTTTAGCCATTAACCCCATCATGCACGCTATAAGATAGGCGCCAGGAACCACCCGGGCCTTAAAACCCCAGCCTTTGGCAAATTCGTCATCCAGGAAGCCTGGCAAGTCCATTCCGGACATTTGGGCTACAATGTCAATTTCTGTTCCAGTAATAGGTTTGGTACCGGTTTTAAATGTATAACCTTCATTAACCTCTTCAAAGAACAATCTGTTCACCTCCCTCTTGGCTTAAGAACCTATAAAGAACATCATTTTTAATATTTAAATTACGTAATAATAAAATGATATCATAATTGCTAATGAATCTTTTAGTAAATCAACCATATATTACCATTAGGTTGTTGTTGCATAATTTAATGTTATGGAAGATTTTCAGTAGTCTTACATCCAATTGGGGGATAAGCTCGAAGAAGGGGATTTTACGGGAAATGTGGGGAATTGAATCGTATTCCCAATAATAAAGCTCCTTTTTATGCGATGAAACTCACCGCAGCTTTGCTGGTAATTGTCGGAGGCCTTA
>CAZBKS010000271.1:3319-3961 GCA_964492475.1 uncultured Syntrophomonas sp.
TTCGATGAAATGAGGAACTAATTCCAGGATTATACGCAGTTGGTAATGTTGCTGGCAACTTTTTTGCTAATGATTACCCCATGCTTGTACTCGGGCTGAGCCATGGTCGCTTTCTTACTCTGGGACGTTTGCTTGGGCGTGAGGTAGGTTAATACTAATCCAAAAGCGTCATAATTTCCCCTGGTGAGACTACAATATAATCTGCACCGGCTTCAAGCAGCTCATCTTTCCCTCTAAAACCCCATGCGGCCCCGGCAATTTTTACCCCGGCATTATGAGCGGTATATACATCTACATTTGCATCACCGATGTATAGTGTTTCTTCAGGACTGACCTGCAGTTCTTCCAAAATATTAAGCAGTGAAGCTGGGTCTGGTTTTCGAGGAAATCTACCTGCTTTACCCTGCACCCGGGCAAAGGTAATATGAGGAAACATTTCTGCTGCAATAATTTTTGTAAAATGGTCTGGTTTATTGGAGAGTATAGCTAATTGCATGTTAAGACTCTGAAGATTGTTTAGTAATTCCAGGCAGCCTTCATAAGGGTGGGTAAGGTCTGCGTAGTGGGAATTGTAGTAGTAGTTGAAATCCTGCAGCAGCTGCACCTCCAATTCGGGCTGGCAGGCATTGCCCAGTGCGCGTT
>CAZBKS010000272.1:0-3952 GCA_964492475.1 uncultured Syntrophomonas sp.
TGATCAGCGTTTTGTCGAGTATAGCGCCAATAACATTAGATATGGGATTAAGAAAGGTATTTTTAAAGATCAGCCGGTACATCCCATCGCCTGTGCCATTCTGGGGACCATAAAATATGCAGTATATAGATGGATAGTATTAAACGAAATAGACGCTGAAGAAATGATGGAGTTAGTCTTATCTTTTCACGAATCCCTGGCAGCAGGTATGTTGAGATAATAAGCAAGACCATCCAACACGCTGCTCAATTTAGTGGGTTGAATGATTTAGCAAATAAATTAATTAGATTATAGATGCAAGGGTGTTTAGAGGTCTTTTTAGGGAGGAGTTGTTCGTTATGATGCGAAAGCTTTCAGATAATGTCTTGATGATGGGTAACCGTCACTTCAATTATATCGTAGTAGGAAAGGAAAAGGCGGTTCTTATCGAATGCGGGGTCAGTGCGGGGGTTATGAGTTTTCGGCAGGACTGGCAGCAGCTGGCGAACCCTCCAGAAATTCAACATATACTGGCCATGCATGAACATTTTGACCACGTCTGCGGCATACCAGCGTTAAGAGAAATGTTTCCCCAGGTACCCGTTTTAGCCCACCCCAAAACAGGCCGGGTACTGAAAAAAGCTGGCGTAATACAAGATTTTTTTCAGCAGGATGATAAAATGTCTACAGTATTGAAAAACCGGGGAATTATAAAGGAAAAACCCGTTTTCCCCCGGGTGGATGTTATCCCCATAGACGATTACGTCAGTGAGGGTGATGTTATCGAAGTCGACGGCGGTACAGCTCTAAAAGTAATGGAAACTCCGGGGCACAGCTCGTGTTCTATAGCTGTTTACCTGAAAAAAGAACAGCTGATGTGTCTATCCGATGCGGGAGGATACCAGATACGAGACGATTTTATTTTTCCCATATTTTTTCAAAGCCTCGAAATGTATATGGAGAGTATAGAGAGGATGAGTACTTACCCTACCCGTATCCTGGCCCTTCCCCATGGGGCAATATGGACGGGAGTATCAGTTCACTTATTTTATAGGCGGGCTTTGGAAACGGCCCGGAAGGCTTTTAAATGCATTCGTCGCATGCTGGAGGATGGGCTGGAGACAGCTGAAATCGAGAAACGCTTGTACAACCGCTACTACCGGGATGACCTGATGATATATACCCCGCAAAACATCCGTCTGTGCGTCAAGCTGCTGGTACAAAGGGTAAAAGAATGCCTGTAGTCAGAAGATCATAAGTTAGTAAGTTAGTGCCTGATCCCAAAAATGATTAGCGGAGAAATTAATTCTCCGCTACAGTAATTTTATGATAATCCTAATGATAATTTAGATTATAAGTCATAATAAAGTTCGAATTCCATGGGATGAGGGATGCTGTTAACCTTGTTGGCTTCCGCGCGCTTGGCCGCAATCCATATTTCTATCAGCTTGGGCGGGAACACTCCACCGGCCAGTAAAAATTCCTGGTCTTTTTCCAGAGCATCCAGGGCTTCATCCAGGGATCTGGGAAGAGATTTGATTTTGGCCTGCTCTTCGGGTGGTAGTTTGTATAGATTCACATCATAAGGGCCAAAACCCTCCGCAATAGGATCTATCTTATTTTTTATCCCATCCAGACCTGCCATCAGAATAGCGGTGAATCCCAGATATGGGTTACAGGTAGCATCCGAGGAACGGAACTCAAAACGTTTGGTTTCAGGAGTCTTGGCGTAGGCAGGGATTCTGATTACCGCACTGCGATTGGAGGTGGCGAAACATACGCTTACCGGTGCTTCATATCCTGGTACCAGTCTTTTGTAGGAATTGGTGCTGGGATTGGTGAAAGCCAGTACTGCTGGGGCATGTTTCAACAAACCGCCAATAAAATACAGTGCCTCTTTACTAAGAGCAGCATAACCGTTTTCATCGTAGAACACGGGCTCACCGTTTTTAAACAGGTGCATGTGCACATGCATGCCGTTCCCGGCTTCTCCATAGAGAGGTTTGGGTAAAAAGGTGGCAGTCTTGCCTTCCTGGAAAGCGAGGTTTTTAATAAGATACTTGGCCAGCATGGTTTTATCAGCCATTTCTCTCATTGAACCAAACTCAACTTCGATTTCGACCTGACCGGGACCACCTACTTCGTGATGGTGGTATTTGACCGGGATATCGTTCTCTTCCATCAGCAAACACATGCGCGATCTGAGATCATACAGGATATCCTGGGGAGGGGAAATGTGATAGCCACCTTTAAGGGGTATCTTGTAACCCAGATTCTGATATTCTTCATCACCACTGTTCCAGATGGCTTGCTCGGCATCGATGGAAAAACCGGATTTCTGAGGTAAACAGGAATGAGTAACATTGTCGAAAATGTTAAATTCATACTCGGGACCGATCCGCAATTCATCTGCAATACCAGTAGAAGCCAGGTATTCTTCGGCTTTAATGGCGATGGCCCGGGGATCCTGCTCGAATCTGTAGTTGTCAGGCTCTGCGATAACAAAGACATCTCCGATCATACTCAGGGTTGGTACATCAGTGAAGGGGTCAAAAACGGCGGTGGTGATGTCAGGAATGAAAACCATGTCGCTCTTTTCTATCGGAGCAAACCCATAGTTGGACCCATCAAATCCGATACCGTGTTTAAGGGTATCGGGTGTGAAACGGCCAATAGGTATACCCAGGTGGCGCCATCTACCTAATAAATCGATCATCTTGAAATCAATCATCTGGATTTTGTTCTCATTACAAAATGCGGTTACTTCATCGTAACTATTGAACATATATAAGCCTCCTTTGCCTCATATATAAACACTCCGAAATTATAACAAACATATCATGAATTGGTAAAGTATTTTATATACGGTATACAGTATATAAAATTCATGCTTTGACTGGAATAATATTCTTGCTGCAGCCCAGGCATATCTCCTAAATCGCCTTAATAAGATGTAATACATGTAAGGTTCTGATTTATGTTTATAGATCCTGGGGGTGTTTTTGATAAATAAAAGGTTAATCAAGATAATGGTGCCGGTAGTAGTCCTCCTGTTAGCTTTCGGCCTGGCCTTCAACACCCTGCGGGATATGTATATTAAATCCCGCCTGGAAGCTCAGGTGGAGCTGAGCAAAGCGCTGACCAATATGGAGAAAATCACGGAATACAGATATAACCTGAAATCAGGTTTTGCAGTTGAAGGACGGGAGGAGGTGATAAGTAAGGTAGAAGGAGAGAAAAGCGAGGGAAAAACTCATATAAAGGGGGAGATGGTTAACACACCTGTAGATATTTTTTATATCGATCGTACCATCTATAATTATGATTCTCTCTCCGAAAAATGGCTGATTATTGAAAGTGATACTACTAATTCGGAAGAACTGCTTATATCAGAACTTAATCCCTTGAGCAACTTCCGAATCAGGGCACCGGGCACAGTTGAAAAAATTGGCTTTGAGAAGATGGATGGCACGGAATGTTTGGTGGCAGCTTGTAAAACTGGGGTTCAAAACGAACTATTGGATACCTTCTGGCAGGATTTTGAGTACCAGTTCTGGATTGACTACAATAAAGGCTTAATAAAAAAGGCCAGGGTAGAGGCTAAAAACAAAGATTCTTTTGAGACCATTTTGAAGATTGAGGTTGTTTTTGACGATATAAACAGGAAGATAAGCATAGAAAAACCAGATGTTACAAAAAAGACGGAGTAAGAATTGGCAGGGGCTTTTCATACGGAGTCCCTGCTTTTTATATTGCCATCGTTTGAATTCAGGTTCCCAGTAGACGGCAGGAATATCTTATCAGCATTTAACAGCTTCGTTGCGTCATGAGCCAGGAGTTGTTATAATCTCCTTATATAAGGGGGGATTGTTTTTGAATCTCGAGGAAGTAGATGTTTCATATACAGCCGAAGAAATTCAGGAAAAAGTAAAGGAACTGGTGAATAAAATTTCAGCTGATTATAAAGGGGAAA
>CAZBKS010000273.1:0-3951 GCA_964492475.1 uncultured Syntrophomonas sp.
GAGGTATTGCTGCCCATGATCACCTCTGGTCTGAGAATCTTATCTATCTTTGCCAGAGCGGTCTTTTTTACTTCCAGGTCTTCAATGATTGCTTCAATGAAAAAATCAACCGCAGCAAAGTCTTCCAGTTTGTCTGTTTTAGTAATGCGGCCCAGTACCGCGTTCTTTTCTTCAACGGTCAATTTGCCCTTCTCGACATTTCTATCCATGAGTTTGACCATTTTATTCACGGCTCCGTCAACATACTTGATGTCCACATCACCCAGCACCACTTCAAAACCCTTTTGAGCAGCCAAATGGGCGATTCCTCCACCCATGGCTCCTGCTCCCAATACACCTAATTTTTTTATTGCCATAATACTTACCTCCATCAAGAGTTCATTTATTTTAAAACAGTAATAATTGACGGTTTCTCCTTCCCAATTACCTATTAAGCTTACGAGAACATAGGTAATGGAAAAAGAAACGCTGTTTACATTTTCTAGCCTACTTTTATTACTACCGAACCACCTATATCACCTGCGGCACATCCGGTAAATGCGCCATAACCTCCGCCCTGTACAGCCAATGCTTCGATGAGCTCTATAATTGCTCTTCCTGCAGTCGGTCCCTGTGGATGTCCATAGATCATGGAAGAACCATAATTATTAACTATTTTCTGATCTATACCCAGCATTTTGGTCAGGTTTACGTCATTTACAGCAAATGGATTATGGGTTTTTATTTGCGTAAGATCACTTAAGCTTATACCTGCATCTTTTACGGCTTTTTCTAATGCGGGAACCGGTGCAGCGGCCATGCGCCCGGGGGCAACTCTAACTATTCCATACGAAATGATCTGTACGGTAATATTAGGGTCTTTGCTTATTTCTTTGGCCTTTTCTTTAGTGGTTACTATAGTTCCGCAATTACCGTCGGCAGGATGGCACTGGCTGCCAGAGGTTAGCACTCCATCTTTCAGGACAGTTTTGAAGTTTGCCAGACCTTCTTTTGTTCTTGCTGCAATTCCCTCATCGGCATCAATTAGTTTGACTTCTTTTCTAGACACTTTAATCTCTACCGGGAACATATAGCGTTTTTGGAATGCTCTATCATTTGCCAGAGCATCCTGGTATTGCTCATATCTTAAAAGCGCTACCTCATCACATTCTTGTCTGGATATGCCGATTTCTTTTGCTACCGCTTCTGCTGTCTCAAACATTTGTAAACCTGCACCAGGTGATGGATCCCCTTTGAAATTGTCGGTAACAATATTTTCCATAACCAGCGAACCATTAGTGGGATTTGGTACTACTAATAAAGGCGTACTTGAACAACGGTCAACCGCCATGGAATATACCGCTTCATACGACCCATTTTCAATGTCTTGGGCCGCTAAACCCAAAGTTGTACATGAGGTTGCACATACTTGATTTATCTGCAATCCAGGGATGTCTTTCTTACGCTCATTAATAACCGCGCTGGTATAAGCATGAGAGTAAAATGACAACGGCTGTGCGGTAGTTATTCCATAGTACATATAATCCAGTATGGTCGGATCAATCTGCTTTTCTGCAAACCAGCGCTTTGCTGTGGCAGCCCCTAATACAACAGAATTTTCCGCTTTTAATGATCCGTTCCAACGGGCAAATGGTGATGAATAATATCCTCCATAAGGAATGTAAGCTTTAGTAAAAAGCAAGTTAAAAACCTCCTTTGTTTTAATTTCTTTTTTGTTCAATATTGGCTTAATCCTGGTTTGAAAATTCCACCTCCCTATTTTGAATTAAAGTCCGCTTATCATTATTAACTTCTGAATAAGTATGAATTAAGCTTTGCCATATTCTAAGCAAGTTTCATGCCAAGTTCGAACACCCCATCCTGTCGGCCTTCTTCATCATATCCAGCTAAATATTTTACTCATTGAAAGAAAGCTTTTGAAATAAACCCTCAGATAAGGCCTATTTATGTTTATTTACTGACTGTAGACAAAAAGAGACTTTTTTATCGACGCATAGAGAAATCACGAGAAATAGTAGGTCATGCCTTTTCTATGATCCAACCATTTCACTCATTAAGTTTTAATATCCAAATCTAAAATTAACCCTATGGGGGCCATTATCTTGGTTGAAGATTTCAGTAGATACACTGATTTTGGCAGGTAATAGAAAACCGGCTCCAGCCAATGGCAGCCGAGCCGCCAACATGTATATTAGAATTAAATCTACCAATAGATTTCTATCTTACTTAATAACTCAATAAAGTAAGAACTTATTTACATGAAAATCTGCGAGTATCACTTGATGGCAGCACTAATCCGGTAATGGAGGAACAATTTGGACAGCTGGGATAGCATGCCTTTTATTATGAGAATTTCTTTTAATTTTCATAATAACCTCCCAATAATTGTAATAATGCATTTAATAAACTGCAATCAATAAAGTAGTATAGGAACATAGAAGGCAACACGCTAAATCCCAGCTTGATTTGAATTTCCTTTTTAATTTTATCTCCGGCCTCGTTGACTGAACCTTAGCTTCAAATTTCTAAAAAGAAAAAGTCCCGTTCAGTGCGGTGAAGATTTTCTTAGGCCAGGCCCACAAATCTAAGAACATCCATATTTTGTTTTAATTTTTGTTTAACTTTCTTCAATTCCCTTGTCTTAGCTTTTTCCAGCTCCATACTGCGAAGGGCTTTGCGGTCCAACTTTTGCACCGAAGTACGAGGAAGCTCATCAATAAATTCTACTATTGTGGGTACTTTATAAGCAGTCAGATATTCATGGCAGAACAATTTTACCTCATTTTCTGTCATTTCTTCGCCAGGCTTAAGCACCACAAACGCCTTTACCGTCTCTCCGCGCTTGGGATCAGGTATACCAATTACACCCGCTTCGAGTATTTTGGGATGGCTGCAAAGGACCCTGTCAACTTCAACACTGTATACATTGAATCCGCTGCACAGGATCATGTCTTTTTTCCTGTCAACAATAAAAATAAAACCATCGTCATCCATATATCCGATGTCTCCAGAATGCCACCAACCATTTCTAAAAGCGTCACCAGTTTCTTGTGGATTTTGCCAGTATCCCTTTACTACCTGGGGTCCCTTAAAACACAACTCGCCCTTTTCACCAGCAGGTAAAATTTCCGTACCGGTTTCAACATCAACCACCTTGAAATCAACATTTGGATAGGGTACGCCAATACTTCCCATTTTCCGTTTTAAAAAGGGATTGCTGGCTACCGCATTTGATGTCTCGGAAGCACCGTATCCTTCAATAATAGGTACCCCAACTATTTTTTCAAAGGCTTCCATTTCATTAACCGGTATGGGCGCTGCCCCGCAATCTATTTTTTGCAGCTTTTTTGCCTTGGACCCAGCTAAACCTGGATGTCGTGCCACTCCACTAATTAAAGGCGGAACTGCGGCCCAGGCATTGGGTTCATGCCGGTTAATCGCTTCTAATATTTTATCCGGAGTGCATAAGGGAACAATAATAATACTGCCGCCAAACAAAATATTGGTGTTTATCGAAGTATGAAAACCATAGATATGATATAGCGGAATAGAATTTAATACTTTGTAATCAGTTATATCGGTAAAATACTTGCACATCTCCCTCCATCCCGCTGCAATCGCTATTTCATTAGAATTGGTAATACAACAGCCCTTGGAAACACCAGTAGTGCCTCCGGTATAAATTATTAACACCATATCTTCCAATGATATATCAATTTCAGGTTCAAGATCTTCACCCAATTCCATAAATTGGTTATAATCGTATATACCCGTATTGTCTGCAATATTATAGCCGCTATGAATTCTTGAGATAATAATTGCCTGCTTAAGAGATTCATGCTTTTCCTTTAATATTTCAAGAGTAGTGTCACACATCCGGTCATAACAAAATACAGTTTCAGCGCCACTGTTAGCATACTGGTACGATAATTCTCTTTTAGTATAGTTCGG
>CAZBKS010000274.1:0-3939 GCA_964492475.1 uncultured Syntrophomonas sp.
CACCGCTACGTCGGAGTAGGATATTGATTTCAGTTCACCGTTCTCCATCACTTGCAGCGGCCCCAATACAGCATCGTTAACCCGGGCAGCAATCAAATGAGCAATGTTATCATGGGGCAGCAAAGAACGCTGTCCCTCTGCAGGATATATGTAATTCAAGCCGTCTAAAACAGTGGGAATCTTGGTGCTGGTAAACGTGCCTTCCGATAACATAACCGGCATCACGATAATTGTAGCCTCTGGATGAGCAGCTTGCTGCTCTTCCACCACATCCCTGAGTTTTGGCGTTCCTACCGCGGCGAAACCGTATGCAACCTCCAAAAAGCCATTAAGCTCCTTAAGTTGTTCCCCCAGAGATTCTAGATTTCTTTCCCAAACGGCCAGGTCTGCTGCGGCGGAAGTACCATGGGCAGCCAGCACCACAATTTCCTGATCGGCCTGCTGGCTGACCGTTGCAATACGGTCATTAAGGATTTCCGCTACCAGCAGATGATCATCCAGAGCCGCAGTCATTTCAATTTCAGCGTCATGCGGAATTACTTCCAGCCCTTCTTCATCTGCTTCTTCCTGGCTAATGGAGCTGTCTATTCCCAGCATATACTTGATTTCTTCTATATGACCGGAGGCCGAAGCTACGAAAATTGGCACCGCAATAATGTGTTCTACACCCTGATCCTCCAGACTCGCAACTGCCGCCGGAATATCTTCCCCGGGCACCGATTCCAGGAAACCCAGCTCCACTGGATATGGGATATCAACATCATCTACCGCATCCCGCACCGGCTGGTTCCAACTATCATCTGATGACCCATGAGCCACTACCAAAATTCCAATAGCCGGAGATTCCTCATCATTTTGCGCTAATACCGACAATGGATTTAATAAAGCCATCATGATTAACAAAAATACCATCCAACATAATTTCTTTTTCATTAAACTCCTCTTGAAGAACATTCCTAATCCTCCTGTCGTTTTTATTTGTTTATAGCCTGTGGTTTTTTATTCGCAAGTTTGGGTACTCCTTATCCCCTCTATGTTGTTAGTTTAGCCTAACATCTGAGTCATATTTTTATTACCTTACTTTCCCTTTCCCCTTGTTCGCCTTCAAACAATTTATTGCTCATACTAGCTGCCGTCACATAACTGTCGAATATTCTATCCACCTCCTCCAAAGAGAATTTGCTTAAGTCAAAAAAATCCGCTTTGATTTCATTTAAGACGCCGACCAGGCACTTTGCGCCAATAATCACCACAAACATTCCTCCTCTAATATGTATGTTTTATAGAAATTGCTTGGGCCAGGAATCCCTAAATACTGGCTTCTTCATGCATTAACTCAAAAAAGCTAACCAATCCCAGCAGTTTATGGCGAGCCATCTCATATTCTCTTTCTCTGTTCCAACCCAGCGCCTTTAATACTTGCTCAATCTCCTCCCGGGTCATTTCCCCGATAGGATGCTTTCTATTTAAATCAATGATATAGTCCAGCACATTTTCTCCTCGTTTCATTCCCATATTATCGCTTCCTTCCTTTTCAAGCCCCCCTAACCGGCTTGCTTTGTCAGCGCTTTGGCGATACCGTTCAAACTACTGTTAGGCAGAAGGCGGTATTCCTTTTGAAGTTTGCCTGCATATTCTTTTACACAGTTGACAGCCCCATGGCTGTTTACGTCCAGAGAGCACAGTATTAAGTCAGACCATTTCAATCTTTCTATCAAGGTTTGCCGGCCACCGCTGAGACAGCCATCATGATAGCGAAATTCCCAGCCCAGGTTTTCAATTATTTCCCGGTAATAAGGATTTAAGTTGCAGTTCCCTCCCACCATCAGCAGTCGTCCTTTATTCAATTCCTGCTCTTCTTTAACTCCATCAGCGCAACAAGCCTGTGATTTGAGCAGAGCTTTTATCTCCTGACATAATTGCATAATCGTCTCTTTTTGTCGGGATACTTCCTTTTCCAACCGCATTTTATCTTTGTAAACCTGCCGGTATTGCTGCTTGTAATCCTGCCGCTGGGCATCTTTTTCCTGTATTGCTTTTTGCAGTTCCCGATTTTCATTTTTTAACCGGTCAAGAATCTGCTGCTGAAGATTATATTCTGATTGATTATTGCCTTTAGATTGAATATCCTGGAGTTGTTTTTCCAGCCTGCCGATGCAGCCCTGCGCCTTCTCCAACTCCGCTTTTAATAGTTGTTCCTGGTCTTTATCTTGATGTAATCGTCTTTGTAATTTGACTTTTGCTTCCTTCATATGCTTTAATTTCATTCTTTCATACCTGCACATACCCCCGTTCAAATGAGACATCATGTGAACCTCACCAACTATGTGATTCAACGTCTCCTGGGATAAATCTGCTTTGCTCACTGCTACCCAGAAGAATCCACAAACATCACCCTCTCTGGCCTTCTCCTTCCAAACCTTCAAAATATCGCGCTCCTGCATGTTGCCATATTGCGCAATATCATCGCTGTATTTTTTGTCTAAATAGTCATTAACCATTTGGGATAATTTATTGTGATGGTTGAGATTATTAGCAAAAATAGAGTGAATTTCATAATCCTTATAAGCATTTTTATTAATTTTAAGCTTTTTCAATATATCTCTTTGCTCTTTTATGGTCATACATGTTCCACATATTGAGCAGTGCAAATTAGATGGAATTTCCCATATTTTTTTTCGTTTCACAGGCCCGATATATTGAACCCTGCTGCAGCAATTAATTTCCATATTATGTTTCTCCCTTCTTTTTCCATATAATCTTAATACCTGTCGATGTTTGAATTAATATTGAAGATTTCCGATGCCCATTAAAGGCAAATTCTTTTCAACTGAGAGTTTTGCATAAATAACTTCTGCGATAAAAATATTCAATATATAGTTGACTTGGCAATATAATAGCACCATATATTGTGCTTCCTGAAGGTTCTTTTGATAAGTTTTTGAATTATGCAAAATCCTCAGCTAAGAAATCGATTATTTCAGTAATCGCCGAATGCGCATAAGTATAATAAAGACAAGAAGTAAGAATGAGAGAATTATTATTATCAAACACTCCACCGATACTGCTCCTTCCGCCCAATGTGTTAGTTTTACCTAACTTTATATTAAAAATATAATGCCCCAGGGGGCCTTATATGATAACGATTATCATTATCGCATTTAATGTTACTGATATTTTTCATATTTGTCAAGATTTTTTTAAGGAGGCCACAGAGAGATGTTTTTGTACGACCTTTTTTACACTGGCGAAAGGTCAAACCGTCCCCGTGTAGCCTCCGCGTCCCTATCCTTTTAAGATATACTCAGATTACCACAGGCCTTTGCCCATGCCTCTTCTTCGACCAGATCCCTGGCCTTTGCCACAGCCTCCTGTACCTTGACCCCTTCCTATACTGCCAATTCCCATACCGCTGCCTTTTCCTTTGCCCATACCACGTCCTGCACCCAAACGTCTCACTAACCCAGGACTCATTCCAATACCTATGGTTGATTGCCCCGGATTACCTGACATACTGCTTCTCTGCCTGTTAAGAGGTTTATATTCATTGCAATCATACTCTTCAATGGCATTTACCGGACATATCTTCGCACAGGAACCGCAATTCGTACACAAGTCACTATTTATTACTGCCTTTCCATCAACCAGACGTATAGCTCCAAACGCACACTCTTCAATACATATCCCGCAAGCCAAACATTCTGAATTAACCCTCATTTGTAAAACTCCTTCCTGGATATTTTTACGGTAAAAATAAACCCTTTTATCATCTTGCCGTTATAAGAATGGCAATAAATCAATATTATTGATAATAATTATCAATAATATTTAATATAACGCTTTTGTGGGCATATGTCCATTATTTTATCGATTTTTTCCTGGTTTTTCTCTCTTCTTTAAGGTTGATTTAACTGCATAAACCCTAAAAGTAACCCCCTT
>CAZBKS010000275.1:0-3936 GCA_964492475.1 uncultured Syntrophomonas sp.
CCACTGGATAGCGACCGGTACTGGATATATCAACGTTGAGTATTTCCTCTTCAGGACTTACAGTTCTCACTTTCCTGGTCATATAATTTTTTACCGGATAATTAAGGTCGTCTCTCGCATGCATAGCTCTAATAAGATGAGTTTTAGTAAACAGCCCGATCATTATCTTGCCGTCTACCACCGGAGCACCATCGATTTCATTTTCCAGGAAAAGTCCTGCAGCCTCATATAGAGTGGTGTTTAAATCAAGGACTATTACGTCCTTGTTCATAAAATTACCGACTATCATTCCCTAACCCCCCATTGGAAATCGACCTGCTGGCGCAGACCGTCGGTTTATCTTTATCCCCCATTATTTAAAGTATGTCAAATATTCTAACTCATGGCAATTACTTTCGCAGCTGATATCAGAAGAGCCGCCCCATGACATATGCCATGGGGACGATTCTTTTGATACCAGCCGGCGCCTCCCCAATACCATAAGGTAATTATTATATTTTCTAAACCTGACTGATTTATATATCATAATGGCTCCCATCAAAGGTCACTTAATACCAGATTTGACCCAAGGGGGACTAATAAGCTAACACATTGCTGATCTGCAGGCAGTCATAGATTTCCTTAAGGGCCAAAAAATGATTATGGTGCGTAAAGAAAATTATCTGGGTCTTTTCCGATATTCCCAGGTTATAATATTTTAACAGCTTCTCCGCTGGCAAAGAAATAAATATAACTTTCTTTGACTCTTATTCTCCCAATCTGCTCAATAGCCTTCTGGTATTCCTGCAACTGCAGTTTATATAGATCGATTCGTTCCTGGCGATTGGCCCGGGTAAGTCGATCGGTTTTATAATCTACCAGCACCGCTTCCGACCCCTCCAGAAAATAAAGATCGATGACTCCCTGTATCAATAATTTTTCATCTATTCCATCCGCCCCATCAATAACTTCCCGGGCTGAACATACTCTATTATAGGCTGTTTCACGATATATGCGGTCAGCCCTGATGGCCCGCTGGCCCAGAGTTGAATTAAAGAAATTTAAAATAGATTCTTTATCCAGCAGTCCTGCTTCTCTTTTGGTAAGCAGTTCTTTTTGCAGCATAAGGTTAATTTGTTCCTCCACCTCTTCCAGCAGCTCATAGGTTTTGAATTCTATATGCTCCATTATTAAATGCATAAGGTTGCCCTTTTCCAGCGGGCTTAACTGGAAGTCCTGACGGGCTGGAATAAACTCAGGCTCTTCACCAGCATTATTAATAACCCTGGTCGTGCTCGGCATTACATCCCTGACCCCCATTTTCTTGATCTGCGATACAGTTAACTTGGATGGTATCAGGACTGCGTACTGATAGGGATATTGCCAATCCAGGCGTTTTATCATCTCCCGGGTTTCTTCCTTACCGTGATCCGCCCGGTGGTTTTGCAGTTTATCTTTAAATTCCTCTTTAAACTCCATCTTCGTGCATTCCTCCAACTGCAGGCCAGAGCGGCTGTATGTTTGTATCTGCCAGCGGGAATTATCATTCTGCACTGCTATTCCATCCGCTGCTTCTCCTGAAATTTCCCGTAGGGTTTCTACCCCGGCATGATGGGCCAGAGCAGGTCCAATCCAATCCAGGTAGGTCCTGGCTCTCAGCAGTTCATAAACATTACTGATGCCGCACCATTTCCGGGCCTCCTTTTCCATCCCTTTAAGAGATCCCAGCAGGATCAGCCTGCTCTGAGCCCTGGTCATGGCTACGTATAGAATTCTCATCTCTTCGGAAAGGTTTTCTACCTTGATCCGGCTTTGCATAGCGGTTCTGGCTACAGTATCAGTTTTGGTTCTCAGATCGGTCCTTATTAAACGGGGTCCCATACCCAACTGGGAGTGAAATAGTATATTGCCTTTGGTATCAGCTTCATTAAAGCGTTTACCCAGTCCCGCCACCATAACTACAGGGAACTCCAGGCCTTTACTCTTATGAATGCTCATAATCCTTACTACATTATCGTTTTCCCCCAGTACCCTGGCTGCATCAAGGTCACCGCTGCTGGACTTGATATTTTCGATAAAACGGGTAAAGTTGAACAAACCTTTGATAGAGCTGTCCTGGAACTGCCGGGCTCGATTCACCAGCACTTCCAGATTGGCCTGTCTTTGCCGTCCGCCGGGCATGGAAGCTGCATAAAAATAATAACCGGTTTCAAACAGAAGCTGGTATATAAAATCGTCTACCGGCATCAGTCGTGATTGTTCCCGCCATTTATCCAGCTGCTTAAGAAATAGCGTGATTTTATCTGCCAGGCGGTTATCAACCGTATGAATATAATTATCCATGGCATCAAAATAGGTCCCCCGGGGCAGGCTTAACCTTATGTCTGTAAGTTCATCTATATCAAAACCACCTATAGGTGAGCGCATCACGCTTAAGAGGGGGATGTCCTGCCGGCGGTTGTCAATAATCTTTAAGAGATTCAGTATTAAATCTACTTCCGCCGCCTCGAAGTAACCGCTGGCACTGTCTGCATAGACAGGGATGCCCTCGGAACGGAATATTTCAATAAACTCGGAGGCCCACCGGCGGGTAGCGCGCATTAAGACCACCATATCACGGTATTCTACCTGGCGGTACTCCTGCTTTCTGGCATCATAGAGCAGACTGCCTAACAGTTCCTTGATGCGGCGGGCGGCTATTCTGGCTTCTACGGCGATATCAGGCAACTCCTGGATGTCGGTCATTATTTCATCATCAACATCAGTAGAATTCATACCTTTTTCCACTAATATCAGCTCGATTTCAGAATCGCCGGCCTCATCTGCTCCTAATCCGGGATAAAGCATGACATTTTCGTCATAGTCAATCTCACCCAGTTCACGGCTCATAATGCTTTTAAATAGATAATTGATTCCCGTCAAAATTCCAGCCCGGCTGCGAAAATTTTTACTCAGATCAATACGCCGATCAATTTCTCCCTCCCCGGTACTGAAGGTGAGGTATTTGCCTAAAAACAATGATGGATCAGCACTGCGAAACCTGTAGATGCTCTGCTTGATATCTCCCACCATAAACAGATTGTTGTTCCGGCTTATAGAAGTGAGGATGGTTTCCTGTACCAGATTGCTGTCCTGATATTCGTCCACGAAGATATGCTGGTATTTTTTCCGGTATTCTCCTGCTGCGGCCTGATCTTTCAATATCTCCAGGGCATAGTGTTCCAAATCGTTAAAGTCCATAATATTTCTTTCGTTTTTCTTCTGCCGATATAATGCCGCAAATTTTAGAACCAGATCACACAGATACTGCATAATCGGGTAGAGGGTGTTGAGATCGCTTAAGTATTCATCAGGATGTTTACTGAAACTATTCTTCTGTAGTTTTTCTACCAGCTTCCTGGCAGCTCCGCGCTGTTTCTGCACCCTTTCCTTTAGATGCTTATCGGTATCTTTCCCAGCCCTTTTCAAAGTCTGGAAGCTTAAAGAATGCAATTTCTCAAACAATATTGCCGGTCCTGATTCCAAGGCCTGAATCAGCTCCTCCACCAGTTCAATATCATTCTGGAGAGCATCGATATATGCTTCCGGGCCGCCGGGTTTTTCACAAATTTCAACTGCATGCACTAAAATATGGCGGGCGGCTTCCAACTGCAGGTTTGCTTGCCGGGCAATTTCACAGAGCCAACCAGAACCGGCAAATTCTTCCGGGGTCATCGCAAAAAGCACCGCACTGTTTTGCAGCCATTGTTCCGGATCGGGCTGGCTCTGGGTGAATTCATACCCCTGCCTGATTAAATCCAGCAGGGCCGCATCACTTTTGCTGCCGCCAAACATTTCCACCAGCTCGAAAAACTCTGGTGTCCCCTGTTCATACTCGGCTTCCATCAGTTCTTCCAGAACATCCGTTTTTAAAAGTACACTCTCACTATCATCCGCTACCCTGAAATACGGATCGAT
>CAZBKS010000276.1:0-3925 GCA_964492475.1 uncultured Syntrophomonas sp.
GTTTTTCATCGGCAGCAGTTATGCCAGGGTAGATGGGAAGACTATGAATTTTGATGCCCCACCTTACATATACCAGGGTCGCACCTATGTCCCTTTGCGTTTCCTGGTGGAGGCACTGGGAGCCAGCGTGAGCTGGGACAGTCAGGCCTGCCGGGTAAACATACAATTCGATTACTCTCCCCGGGTATTGGCATATTATTATTATTCTTCCGGTTCAGAGCTGAAGGAGAATATCCAGTACTTTTCCGACCTGGCTTTTCGCTGGTATGAGACTGATGGTTATGGTCACTTATCCTTTGAATATAAGGATGACTATAAGGCGGTACTGGATTTTGTATCCGGTCATAATGTTAAGACCCAAGCCAGTGTCGTATTAATGGACAGCAGCAAACTGCATCAACTGCTCTCCAATTCGCAAAACCGTAAAATGCTTATAGGCAACCTCTTGGATCAAGTGAACCAATACGACTATGATGGAGTGAATATTGACTTTGAGTTTATTAATGCCAGTGATGCAGCTAATTTTACAACTTTTCTCAAGGAATTAAAGGCATCTCTGGGTGATAACAAGGAGTTATCAGTAGCTGTTTTTGCCAGAACTGAATCAGACCAATGGGCTACGGGGTACGATTATGCTAAAATAGGGCAAATTGCAGACCAGGTAGTAGTAATGGCTTATGATTATCATTACAAGACCAGCTCGGCAGGGGCAGTAGCCCCCTTGTGGTGGGTGGAAAAGGTGGTAGATTATATGACCGCCCGTATACCGGCTCAGAAAATACTGCTGGGAATGGCTACCTATGGTTATGATTGGTCTTCCAATGGCAGCGCTCAAACCATTACCGCTGAAAAACTGGCGGCCCTAAAGAAACAATATCAGGTGACCGAGCATTTTGACAGCAAGAGCATGAGTCCCTATTTTACTTATTGGGATAAGTATGGAAATTCTCATGAAATATGGATGGAGAACGAAAAAAGCCTGCAGAGCAAATTTGATGAAGTTGTCGCCACCCGGCTGGGAGGAATATCCTTCTGGAGAATCGGGAACGGCTTCTATGACCTTTATGAGGTTCTGGAAACCTCTGGTGTCAGGCACCATTAACTTGTTATTAACTTATGTAAGTGCCGGGCATCGTTTACCGTGCTATTGACTCTCGTTTTCATTGCTATAAATACCATTATTGATTATGATAAGGAAGTACCGCCACTCGGGACAGGCGGTACTTTTTTTTTCGTGCCCGGGTTATTTTGTATTATAATATTTTGTATATAGTTCACCCCGCAGGGATTAGAACAGGACTGGAGGGGAGAAAATGTCTACAGAGCAGCCCGGCCTTTTCGAGGAATGGGGGGAAACTCAAAAAGAGCAGTATGTAGCCGAACCGGAAAATATTCCCTATCTGCCTTTTTTGCCCGGCATCGCACCCGGTGAGACCTATGCAGATATTGCTGGTATCATGGAACTGGAGGCAGCTGCCAGGGGATGCAGCCGCTGTCGGCTGAGGGAAACCTGTCGTCAGGTAGTGTTTGCCGATGGGCCTCATGATGCGCGGATAATGCTTATTGGTGAAGGGCCAGGTCAGGATGAGGATATTCAGGGAAAACCTTTTGTGGGCCGGGCTGGGCAACTACTGGATAAAATATTACAAGCCGCTGAGCTGCAGCGGGAGGAGATATACATAAGCAACGTAGTTAAATGCAGGCCGCCGGGCAACAGGCTGCCCAATCCGGACGAAGTCAAGGAGTGCCGGAAGTACCTGGAGGCGCAGATAAGGCTTGTTAAACCTGAGATAATAGTTTGCCTGGGATCGATGGCCAGTCAGACCGTGATAGACCCCAAAGCCAGGATTACCAGGATTCGCGGCAGCTGGTTGATCAGACAGGGGATTAAAATCATGCCTACCTACCATCCGGCTGCTTTGTTGAGGAACCCGGGGTATAAACGCCCTGCCTGGGAGGACTTCAAGCAGATCAGGGATGAATACAAAAAAATCAAAGGATAAGCAGGTGACAGGTAAATATATGGCTATGTCACAGCAGGCTTCGAGGTGAAAAACGATTGGAATTGTTGATACATAATGAAACTGAAATGGAGAAGCTGGGCCAGAAAATAGCCCGGGTTTTGGACTATAATGATCTGGTGTACCTGATGGGAGAGCTGGGAGCGGGAAAAACCACTTTGGTCAGGGGTATAGCCAGAGGGAAAGGATATAATGGAAGGGTTACCAGTCCCACTTTTACTCTTATGAATATTTATAACACAGAAGATGCCCAAATTAATCATTTCGATTTTTATCGGCTAAACTATGATGAAATATGTGACCTGGGTTTGGAAGATTATCTGGACCGGAAGGGTATAAGTTTAATCGAGTGGCCGCAGGCAGGACAGGGTATTCTGCCTCAAGAGGCTTTATTTATAAATATATCCCTGGTTGATGATGACTATGACCGGGAGAGGAAAGTAAGCATAATGGCACGAAACAGGGAATACCAGGAAAAAATTAAGGAGTTGCAGAAATTGTGTTGATACTGGCTGTTGACAGTTCTACCCCGGTGGCTGGTGCTGCGCTGGTAGATGAAAAGCAGGTTATAATCGAAAGTTTCATTAATTACAAGAAAACTCATTCCGAAACCCTTCTGCCTACAATTAACCGTATTTTACGGGAATGCGACTGCAGTATCAGAGATATTGATGTTCTGGCAGTAACAGCAGGACCTGGTTCTTTTACCGGGTTGCGAATAGGCATGGCTGCAGTCAAGGGCATTAGTATGGCCGCCAATAAACCAGTGGTAGCAGTTTCTACTCTGGATACCCTGGCCGGAAATATTGCCGGCAGTAATGCACTGGTGGCTGCTCTGCTGGATGCCAGAAAAAACGAGGTTTACTGCGCTTTTTACGAAGCAAGCGGAAGCAGGCCGGAGAGGCTTAAAGAACCTGTGGCTTGTACCCCGGAGACATTTATAAGCGCGGCCCTGGCCATGGCTGATTATGAACGCAAAGAAAAAATTATTCTTTTAGGCGACGGTTACAATAGATACGCTGACTACTTTGACAGGGAGTTAAAAGACCGGCTTATACCCATACCCGGACATCTAATGCTCCCCCGGGCAGCGGCAGCGGGAATACTGGCGGCTCACAAGGCCAGACAGGGTGAGTTCGCGGATGTATATAATCTGCGGCCCTGCTATATTAGATTGTCAGAAGCTGAGTATCGTCTGGGGAAGGGTGAAGTATAGTGCTGGAAACCTGCTTAATCAGAAACATGACCATCAAAGACCTGGAGCGAGTTATGCAGATAGAGAGGGAGTCGTTCCCTCTGCCCTGGTCTAAGGAATCTTATCTGGGGGAACTGAGCAACAATTTTGCCAGTTACCTGGTCTGTGACTACGAAGGGGAGATAGCTGGTTTCGGTGGTATCTGGGTGATTTTTGAGGAAGCTCATATTACCAATGTTGCCATAGCGAAAGGCTATCGGCAGCAGGGGTTGGGAAAACTGCTGATGGGTAAACTGGAGGGCATTGCCAGAGACAAAAAGGCGCAAAGAATTTTACTGGAGGTAAGGCCATCAAATACTGCCGCCCAGATAATGTATAATAATCTGAGTTTTGTGCCCACCGGTATAAGAAAAAAATATTATTCAGACAATGATGAAGATGCGATTTTAATGACCAAATATTTATACTAAATATAGGTAAAGAATAAAGTGAGGTCAGCTGTTATAGTATGAAAGACATATTAATTCTAGGGATTGAAACATCCTGTGATGAAACCGCTGCGTCGATAGTAAAAAATGGGCGCCATATTTTGTCCAGTGTTATCAATTCACAAATAAATATTCACCGGGAGTTCGGGGGTATAGTGCCGGAAGTTGCAGCACGCAAGCATATTGAAAATATAGCGGTGGTAGTCGATAATGCCTTTAAG
>CAZBKS010000277.1:0-3918 GCA_964492475.1 uncultured Syntrophomonas sp.
CAAATAGCATTGGAACTTCTGGATCAACGCTTAAGGGAAAAAGGTCAGCAGCCTTAATTAACTCCGCACCGAGGCATGGGGACGGTTCTTTTGCCTCATTGCTGCAACAGCTATGGCCAGCTTATGCTTTGATGCTTCAATGAAATTAGTCAAACCTCTGGCCGTCTCATCCATGTTGAGTTTGCCAGTTTTCTTTCCTCCCTGTAAAATTTACGATCCCAGAGAATACCCTTCCATAATCAGTACATTAAATCCAGCTTGCGCCGCTATTTTCATATCCTTTTCCAAGTACTTGTTACTCACCATTCGCAGACTAAGAATTATTATGTCCATCTGGCAGTTATTAATGAGCTGTTTTTTAGCAGGCATAGTAATGCCATAAAATAGTTCAAATTTGTTGGCTGGGTACTATATCTGTTTACAAGCAACATATTCATATATGGATAATACAAAAGGAGGTTCCAAATTGATTATTAACGTTTATAAATACCGCACTGTTATAGCAGTAGCTGCCGTAATAGGAGTATTATTTTCAATATTTTATTTTATATGGCCGGATAATAACTCAAAAAACCAGCCTCCGGAAGTAAAAAGCGCTGTGTCATACGGGGAATTTCTTAGCTGGGATGAAGTTGATGAGCTGTTTCCCAAATATTGTGAAGCAAAAATCATTGACCTGGAAACCGGTTGGCATTTCATGGTTCAAAGGAGAGGCGGGACCTGGCATGCAGATGTTCAGCCATTAACTGCCCGAGATACCCTGGTTATGAAAAATATTTATCATAATAAGTGGAGCTGGAAAAGAAAAGCCGTGCTGGTTGAGCTTGATAACGGCCGGAAGATAGCGGCATCAATGAATGGAATGCCGCACGGCCTGGGCAACATTAACGGCAATGAATTTGACGGACACTTTTGTATTCATTTCAAAGGCAGTAAAACTCATGGAAGCCGCAAGATAGACACCGCCCACCAGTTAATGATATGGAAGTCAGCCGGCCAAGTGGACCAGCAGCTAAATTGTCTGAAAGCCCTGGATACTATAGATGTTTTTCTGGCGGCGGTTGACCAGGGAGAGATAATTATTGCCGGCAAGCTGTTGGACGTGGGCGGCCGCAACACTCTGCTGCTGCTCAATCTGGCTAGTATTGATGACATAAAAGCTTACGATATTTCTCCCGTAGATGATAATACCTTCCAGGTTAACGTAAGACTAATCTATAAAAATTCATCCGCATCACATAATAAGAACCTCCTTATCGGTACCATCCTGAGAGATTCCAGGTGGATGATTGACTCCCAGACATTAACCTCTTTGTTCGAAGAGGTTAGTGAAACAGCAGCTGATGAAATGGAAAGTACAGTATTTGAAGAAGACTTGGAAGCAGATGCACTCTAATATCGGCTGTCGGGAAGCTTGTGCAGTAATTGTTTACCCATCCAATTGCTGTTTGTTATGAGCCCAAAAACTTCAGGGGAAATAACAAAACCATTCCCAATAATAGGCCTCAATATATGGGTAAAGGCACTTACTATATCTAAACAAAATAAAAGCCAAATCCTACAATAGCATAGGCTCCCAGCAGCAAACAGCCCTCCAGCCAGTTCGACTCTCCGTCCAGGCTTATAAACTGGGCAATTAAAACGGCCAGACCAACGGCCACTATTTCATAATAATTGAATTCAATGCTCATAGGGGCTCCCAACAAAAAACTAATAAATATAAGCACCGGGGTCACCAGCAGTGCAATCTGGGTGCTGGATCCAACGGCTATTTCAAAGGCCAGATCTATTTTATTCTTGAAGGCCATCAATACTGCGGCAAAATGCTCAGCAGCATTACCTATAATTGGTATTATAATTATTCCAATAAAGAATTCTGACCAGCCCAGGGTCTGAGTTACAGGTTCTATCCCACTTACCAGAAACTCACTTTCCATGGCAATAAATATGGTACTTAATCCCAACAATATAATGGACTTCCGCTTGCCCCAATAACCGTGGACTTCAGATATTTCACAGACTGCATCCCGGCGCCTCATACTGAAAAACAGGCTCAGGAAATATATAATAAAAAGGATTACGGCTACCAGCAGGCTAAACTCCTGCAGGGCATAACCCGCCTGGTTATTAAAAAAGACCGCAGGTATAATCAGGGCAATCACCGAAAGAAACATCAGACTGGTCTGGTTGTTAATATGCATCCGATCAAAAGACTGGATGCCATTCTTGATTCCTCCCACCAGGATGGAAAGCCCTAATACCAGCAGGATATTACCAAGAATACTGCCGGCTATAGAAGCTTTAACTACTGAAAAGAGACCAGCTTTAAGTGCAAACAGGGTTATTAGCAGCTCGGTAGCATTACCGAAGGTTGCGTTTAGCAGCCCGCCCATCTTTTCACCTATATAACATGACAGGTTATCAGTAGCTTCACCCATAATACCTGCCAGCGGGATAATGGATAGACAGGCAGCAAAGAACATAGCTATCTCATTGCCGGTATATTTAAAATAGAAGCTGAAGATTATGGCGGGCAAAAGATAATATAAGATATTTCCCAATATAGTCCCTCCTGAAATATTTACTACGGGTTCATTATACTCGGTATACTTAATGAAAAACAAGAAAACATCCTAAATATTTCCATATCTCCAAGATTTGGGTATATGATAGTAATCCCGTTTTTTACATATTCTCTAACTGCATTTTACCCTTAAATGCTATACTTACTAATAATAATATACAGGAGTTGATATTTATGGACTTAAAGCCCAAGCCCAGTTCAGCTTCATCAGTTACCCTTACTCAGATAGTACTCCCCTACCAGGCCAATGTAGCCGGCAATATGCATGGCGGTGAAGTCATGAAAATGATGGACTCTGCCGCAGGAGTAGTAGCAGCCAGACACAGCCGGTGTAACGTAGTTACTGCCAGCGTAACCAATCTTGCTTTTATTGAGCCGGTTTTTGTAGGGGATTTAGTAATCTGCGATGCAGAACTTACTTATACCGGCACTACATCTTTGGAGGTTCATGTGTACGTCAGAGCAGAAGACATGGAAAAAGGAATCACCCGACATGTATCAGAAGGTTATTTCTTCATGGTAGCCTTGGATCGCAACGGACGCCCCAGCAGAGTGGCGCCGCTCTTAATAGAAAATGAAAAACAAGAAAAATGCTTGGCAGCAGCCAAACAGCGCATAGAAATAATGAAAAAAACCGCCCGCAAATAAAACAAGGGCTATAGGGGGACGGCCACCTGTAGCCCTTGTGCCCTTATCGTAATGCCGCCTTGATATCGGCAGTGAGTTTCGCCATATCCTCATATTTCTGCTGTGCGATCAGCTCTACCAGAGCACTGCCTACAATAACCGCATCACAGAAAGGTGCCATATCTCGGGCTGGAGCGGGTCCAGATACTCCAAATCCTATGGCCAGGGGTAAATCTGTATACCTGCGTACTGCCGAGCTTAATGAATTCAGGTCAGTTTTAATATGTTCCCGTACTCCGGTAACTCCTGCAACTGATACACAGTAGATAAATCCCCGGGCCAAGCTGCATATGGCCTCCAAGCGTTCTGGAGTAGTGGTGGGAGCCACCATAGGTATTAAATCCAACCCGTACTTATCTGTATAAATACGCAGCATCTCGCTTTCTTCACAGGGAAGATCAGGTACAATCATCCCATTTACCCCGCTGGCCTGGGCCCGGACACAGAACTCTTGAAGACCGAACTGAAGAATAGGATTATAGTAACTCATTATCACTATAGGAACCGATACTTCCTGACGAACATCTGCAATCATCTGTAATATTCGCCCGGCTGTAGCGCCATTGGCCAGGGCTCGATTGGAAGCGGCCTGTATAACAGGCCCATCAGCTACCGGATCTGAGAAAGGGAGTCCTACCTCTATAATG
>CAZBKS010000278.1:0-3908 GCA_964492475.1 uncultured Syntrophomonas sp.
GAAAATTACCAGCCTATCTAAGGCCTTTATGTAGCTGCTTCTGCTGACGGCGACTTCTTTGCCAACTATTATCCCACAATATGTCCTGGTATCGGACATTGCAGTTGTATAACCTTCGGTCGTCTGGCTGGAATTATTGCCGCCGGAAAATCCATAGATGTTGTTCCATCAATAGAAGTATAATAGTTATAGGAGAAGAAATAATAGCTTCTGACTAAAATATTCGTAAATAGGGAGCATCGAAATCCGATTCTCCCTATTTACTACATCAGTAAGGATTATAAGCACATAGTCTAAAGACCGTACACTAATAACGCAATATTGTAATACGGAATCTAATTCCCGGAGCAGGGAGCATTACAACAACTTCTGCCAGCCATACTATGAAAAACAGGGGCCGTTTGAACGTATCTGTTTGAAAATATAGGTGGTGTATTGTATGTCATCAAATTTTAAAATTTCAAATTATTTATTGGAAGGTATGCTGGATGCTGGATTACCATTTGTAGGTGCATACCTGGAGAAAAAAATCGGGCAGGCGGTCACTATTACTGATGGCGCCGGCAGGATTTTTTACCCAGACAAATCTGACGCGGTTTATAAAGCGGATGATTTATTCATAGATATCCCAGTCCATTTTAGCTCCAAGTCTGATTTTGAATCATATAATCATTTCCTGTACTATCAAATTAAACACAACTACAGCTTCAGCGCTTATGTGATAGTGGAGAATATTCCGGAGCATAATATAAATCAGGTCCTGACCACACTAAAAGATAGCAGGCTGGCCCTAAAGTATTATTTTTTCATGCACAATGAAATGAAAAAAAATAAGGAGGACTTTGGCCAAAGCCTATATGAAAACTTCTTCCTGTCAGCCGATGTCAGTATTCCAGATAAGCTTAAAATGTATGAACAGAAAATGGATATCAACAACTATTATTTTGTTTCCGTTTTAGATATTGAAGAAGGCTCTCCCAATCTGGATTGGAATATACTTCACTCCTTTATTTACGAGACTATGAATCTGGAACATTCAGAATATGTTAGTTCTATAATTGTCCCAGGCCGGCTCGTAACCATTTTACGGGCCAATCCCAAGGGCAGTCCCATGGATATGGATCCTGACTGGCCGGGACGAGAAAACCTGAATGCAACCAAGCAGACCATCGAGAACAAATTTAATATTACCTATTCCCAGGGCTTGGGACGAATTTACCGGCCGTCAGGTTTGCTGCAAAGCTACCAGGAGGCATGTATTGCCGTGGCCCTCCCCCGCTTGACGGGGCAAAAAAGCTTTATCCAGTATTTTTCGCAGCTGGGTGTGTTTTCTATAATATTTTCGCATGATACCGAAACGGTAAAAAATTACTGCCTGCAGGTTCTGGGCAAGGTAATTGAGCATGACAGAAAATACGGTACAGACTTGCTGGATACCTTGAGAATACTGCTGGATAACTCATGCAGCTGGACTACCACCGCCAACCAGATGTATGTACATGTTAATACCGTTTATTATCGGATGTTTAAAGTACAAAAACTGCTCAACGTAGATTTTTCCCTGTTTGAAACCCGACTTCATCTATATACAGCCATAAGGGCCTGGGATACTCTTAACACCTGCAATTTTCTGGAGTAGACGGAAAGCAATACGCAAATATTCTGATTTCAGGTTTTTGCTATGAAACCATAAGGCAGGAAATTGTTTGCAAAAAAAACGTTTATTGTTACAAATAGAAGACCATATCTAGTATTATTAGAGGGGAAATTTTAAGCAGCAGCAATGATCAATAGGGGATGATTTAATGAACATGACTCCAAATTTAAAATGGAGTTGGGAAAAGCCGCCTTTTCCCATCCCGGATACTGAAATTCATAAAACAGTTGATACAGATATAGTAGTAATCGGGGCCGGACTGGCCGGAATGGTAGCTGCCCTGTCCGCACAGGAAGCAGGGGCCAGCCCTATTATTATTGAAAAAAACTGGACCTTCTCTGCGCGCGGTTTCCATAATGCTGCTTTTGGAAGCAAGCTGCAGCAAAAGATGGGAATTGAGGTCAATTACCGACAGGTTATCCGAGATTGGATAAGATGGTCTCAAAGCAAAGCTGACGAGGTGTTGCTCTGGCGCTTTGCGAGGAAGAGCGGAGCGTGTATGGACTGGCTTATCGATATTGCTGAAGCCGGGGGGATGCAGGCAGGAATCTGGGATGGTTATTACAAAGGCCCTGATTATACCGAATATCCAGTGACGCATATGTTTTATGCGCCGAGTGACCCAGACAATTCCTGGAATTACGGTTTAAGCAAGATCCTGGAAAAAAACATAAGAAACAATGGCATAGACATCCACTACAATATGCCTGCGGTACGATTAATCAGAGAAAAACAGAGACCGGTTACCGGGGTGATTGCCGGTATGCCTGGCAACTACACCCGGTATAATGCAAATCGGGGAATTATCATTGCTACCGGTGATTATGCATCAAATATGGAAATGCTGGAGCGATACAATTCCTTTGCCCTGGAAGCTGATGCCCAGGTTTATTTTCCCCAGGAAACCAACGTGGGCGAAGGCCACAAAATAGCTATGTGGATAGGAGCAGCCATGCAGAAAGTGGAGCCGCATTCGGCCGTAATTCATCTGGAAGCCGGAGCTATGAGCTATTTCTTTCTGCATGTTAATGCCCGGGGAAAACGCTTTAAAAATGAAGATGTTAACACCCAGTCAAAAAGCTGCGGCAAACTATTGGAACCTGGCGGTATAGCCTGGACAGTCTACGATGCCAATGGTACGTCAGATGTTCAAAAAAGTATTGCCAGTGGTATCGGCGGTGGATTGTTCTGGGATCAAACTGAGCGATTGATGGGCCAGGAATGGGATAGGGACGCTGAACAGGCTTTGCTGGAGGATCACATTAAGTCAGGGAAGGTAGTAACTGCCAATACCCTGGAAGAGCTGGCTAAGAAAATGAAGGTCCCGGTGGACAATTTTATCGCTACCGTAGCTCGATATAATGAACTGGTTCAACAAAAAGATGATGAGGACTTTGGGAAACGACCAGAGCTGCTTACCCCTATTGTAAAACCTCCGTTTTATGCCGGCAAGCTTCTGGCTACCATACTTACCGCTTCAGGTGGTCTTCGTACCAACATTAATTGTGAAGTCCTGGATGAAAATGATGAACCGATAAGAAATCTGTATGTGGCTGGATCGACAGCTGGTGGTTTTTTCGCCAATGACTATCCTACCATATGTCCAGGAATAGGACACGGCCGCTGCATCACCTTTGGACGCATCGCCGGAATTATTGCGGCCGGGAAAAATGTAGATGATCTCATTCCATCGCACAAAATTTAGCAAACAAGGGGCCGGTTCTCTTGTTTGCTTTTGACTATCGCCTGGATATACTGGTGCGTTCCCCAGCCTGATCTTTTCCCAATGCTTACCTGGGTAATCCTAATACAGCCATTAAGGCTTATTCACCCTTACAATGATTTTAAGGTTAAATAAGCCTTACCTGCTAAGTACTGTTTCATGGTTTATTCAATCATCTTCGTGTATATGTCTGATTACAGCAGCGCCTCAATATTATCCCAGGCGTAAGCTGCAAACATAATTTCTTTTTCTTCTATGATAAATGGTTTAATTACTACAAGCCTGCCGCCTAACTTTTCATAAAAACCGCAGGCCTCTCCCCGGGCTAGAGTCCACAGCATTAAAGACGATATCCCGGACTGAAAAAGCTGGCTGGCCGCTGCCTTAACCAGCATTCTGCCAATACCATTCTTCTGATATTGCTCTAACACATAAAGGGCGTATATTTCTCCTTCATACTGATCGATGCCCTCCCGTTCTTTCCCTCCTATAGTGAAGCCAGCAACTGCTCCTTGAGCGTTTTCCGCT
>CAZBKS010000279.1:0-3891 GCA_964492475.1 uncultured Syntrophomonas sp.
TTTACAGCTAGCATGATTAATATTACTCCGCCTGCTATTTGAGCATAGCGGCCAACCAGACTACCCACTATTTTACCACTTCTAAAACCTATCACAGTCATAACTCCGGCAGTTATTCCCATAATAATTACTGTCAGCAGTATCGGTACCTGAGCAGTACCTAGAGTAAAGCCGGTTGCCAGTGCATCCATACTTACGGATGCGGTTAACATTAAAATGTTCTTGTCCCCAAATTCCATACCTGCTTCACTTGCTGTCAGCAGTTGGCGGGCCTTGTCAAACGCTACGGAATATCTTTTGACTTCCCGGTAACCTTCCATAATGAAAGTTGCCCCAACATAGGCAAGTACTGCAGCTCCCATCCAGCCGGCCCACAAACCCAATATCCTTCCGGCTGTATACCCCAAACTTAAGCCTATTAATGGCATTAATATATGAAATATACCTACTGCAGCAGCAAACTTGTATTCATAAGTTCGAGTGGTTCCCCTTAAACCCATAACCAGAGCCAGGCAAAAAGCATCCATGCCTAATACCACCGCTACCAGAAATATAGTCAACAGCTGCCCTGACATATACATCTCTCCCCATTCAGGAAACCGGAGGGGCGTTTCTCTGGTTTTCCTGAGTATCTAATTAATATTCTGGTCTAACGATGCCGCCCGTTTGATCCGGTCCACAAACGATGCTGCAATACCGGTTAGATCAGATGGCAGTGGAGCAAAGACCAGCACCTCAATATTACTCGATTCACACTCTCTAATTATAGAATACAGCCCCGCACCTCCACGTATCAAATCCAGCTGGTACTCCCTGGTTAAACCCGCATAGCTCTTTCTTGGCCCTTTTTGATAATTGTTATTCACCAGTGCAGTTTTCTTTTTCTGCTTAAAACAATCTTCTAATATTATATCCAGCTGCTCAAAATCTCCTGCCAGTAAAACTACCAGGTCCGTCAGAAATTGAGCAGCACTACTCCCATCGGGTGCTTCTATTTCCCTTCCCAAAACCTTTTGAATAGCCTCCAACGAAACCCCCCCCCGTCTGAGAACCTTATAATTGTTCTGCAGATCAATCAGGGTGGATTCTACCCCTACTCCAGTTGGTCCAGCGTCCAGTACCGCCGCGATTTGCCCATGCAGATCCGTTCTGACATGGTCTGCAGTCACCGGACTGGGACGGCCATACTTGTTGGCGCTGGGAGCCGCCAGGGGACCAGCCCGATCAATCAACCGGAGGGCTACAGGATGGTCAGGCATACGCAATCCTACTCCTTTTTTCCCACCCCGTACTATATCTGGAACCCGGCCTGAAGCGGGTAACACAATAGACAGCGGCCCGGGCCAGAACTCCTTTATAAGCCTGAGAGCATCTTCTGGCAAATGGCTTACCAGCTGACACACCTGCTCCATGCTGCTTACATGCACCAGGAGTGGATTTTCCGCTGGTCTTCTTTTGGCATAGAATATTTTTTCCACCGCCTCTACACAAAATGCATCTGCTCCCAGACCATAGACGGTTTCAGTTGGAAACGCCACCAGTTCTTTTTGCTTTATCAATCTGGCGGCATCATCTATCAAATCTTCTTCCGGCATAACCGGATTAATTTTTATATATCGAGTCTTCAGCTGACCTTACCCCTTCCTGGCTTTAAGTATTCGGTCCCGGCCCGCCATATCTTTTATAATCTCTACATCTACAAATGAATGGGCCATTTCCAGCGCCTTTTTTCCCTGGTTATATGCTATCTCTATGAACAGATAGCCGCCCTGCTTCATCTTTTCTAAAGCCTGGGGCAGAAAACGCCGGTATATATCGAGCCCATCTCCAGGGGCCATAAGCGCATCCACGGGTTCAAATTCTTTAACTTCCTGGTCAAGTGTAATATACTCATCCTGGGGTATGTAAGGTAAATTAGCAGTAATCAGGTCAAAAGGAGGATGGATTGCCAGCGGGGCCAGCAGATCGCCCTGCCGGAAATCGATTGCTACCCCCATTTCAGCTGCATTAATTCTGGCTGTGGCCAGTGCCTGTTCAGATATGTCCGTGGCTGCCACTCGGGCACTGGGGAGGTAATGAGCCAGACTGATTGCTATAGCACCTGACCCGGTCCCTACGTCACATAAGTCAATTGCTTGTCCGGTATACAGTTCCAGAATTCTTTCTATCATCATTTCAGTATCCGGGCGAGGAATCAGCACCGTTGGGTTGACATGAAATTTCAAGGACATAAATTCCTTACAACCAGTTATATACGCTGACGGTTCCCCCTGCACCCTTCGCTTAATTAGATCTCGAAAGTGCTTTCTTTCCAGATTATTAACAGGTGAATCAAAATTAGCATACAAATAGACTCGCTCTTGCTTCAATACGTGAGCCAACAGCACCTCAGCCTCCAAACGCGCGCTGTCTACCCCTTTATCTAAAAAATATCGGGTGGTCCATTCCAGGAGCCCCTTAATATTCCAGTCTGCTTTCACTTATTCCACCCGTTTCAGCCGCTCAGCCTGATCATGGGCTATGAGCGCCCCAATGATTTCTTGAAGATCTCCTTCCAATACCGCATCCAGTTTATGCAGGGTAAGATTTATCCGATGATCGCTTACTCTTCCCTGGGGAAAATTATAGGTGCGAATGCGCTCACTGCGATCACCAGTCCCTACCTGACTTCGACGTGCTCCGGCCATTTCTGCATTTTTTTCTTCCTCCATGACTTCCTTTAAACGGGCTCTTAATACCCTTAAAGCCTTGGCTTTATTTTTATGCTGTGATTTTTCGTCCTGGCAGGTTACTACCAGTCCAGTGGGCAGGTGAGTAATCCTAACCGCTGATTGGGTAGTATTTACGGATTGCCCGCCTGGTCCGCTGGAACAATACACATCTACCCGCAGTTCATTAGGATCTATGTCCACTTCCACCTCTTCTGCTTCCGGAAGTACTGCTACGGTGGCGGCAGAAGTATGAATCCTTCCCCCTGATTCAGTTGTTGGTACACGCTGCACCCGATGAACCCCTGATTCGTATTTGAGCTTACTGTATACGCCTGAACCGTCTACAACAATAATTAATTCTTTAATACCACCGATGTCAGTAAAATGAGAATCCATGATGTCTATTTTCCAACCCTGGGATTCAGCATAGCGGGAATACATACGAAAGAGGTCGCTGGCAAAAAGTGCCGCTTCATCACCACCTGTACCGGCACGTATTTCCATAATCACACTCTTATCATCATCAGGATCTTTAGGCAGCAAAAGGATCCTCAGCTCCTCTTCCAACTGCTCTTTATTTCCCCGGAGCGAATTCATCTCTTCCTCCAGCAGGTGGGCAAATTCTTCTTCCTGCTCTTCCGCCATCATTTCTCCGGTATCAGCAATCTGCTTCACTACCGATTTATAGTCCCGGTATTTCTGAACAATTTCACTTAATTCAGAGTGAGCCCGGGCATATTTTTGGAACTGACTCTGCTCCGCTATGACCTCCGGTTTGCTCATCAATTCAGTCAGTTCATCATATTTATCTTCGATACTATCCAGCTTTTGCAGCATAGTTTTACCTCCCAGTAATATTAACTTGAATACTTATGCTAGCCGCTAATTAATCCTTCTTTATTTTGGCCGCTGATGTTTTCCTTATCCTGCAGTACCGCCTTCAATGCAGTTAAAGCAACCTCCAACTGCCCATCCTCCGGCTGCCGGGTAGTTAATTTTTGCATCCATAAGCCCGGTGCTATCATAAACTTTAACCAGCGATGTTCATAATACTTACCGCTGAATTTCAGAAACTCATAACTAAATCCAGCTACTACCGGTAAGACCGCCAGTCTGCTCCATATCCGATAAAATAAACTTCCTTCGCCCAGCATTACAAATACTAAAATGGATACCACCA
>CAZBKS010000280.1:0-3889 GCA_964492475.1 uncultured Syntrophomonas sp.
CATCCAGCTGTTGCAGGTCTTTGGCGGTTTCAGCCTGTTTTATCCTTAAATCAGACAGATTCTTCTCTAAAATTTTGAGCTCTTTTCGGGCATTATTAAGGGACGACTCGGTTTCATTAGCCCTGGGTAAATTCCCCCGGGCGTAAGGATGATGAATTGAACCGCACAAAGGACAGGGCTTACCTTCTTCCAGATACGCCCGCTGCTCTTCCAGGCTTTGGATTCGTTTCAGCAGATCCAGCTCAATCTCCAAATGACTGATTTCCCTTTCCAGCTGCTGTTGCTGATTATCGCCTAACCTGATATTTTCCTGCAAACCGGATTGCTCCGCCAGGAGCCGGTCTCGCTGAGCCGCCGTTTCCGCCAGTGATTTCCCGGTCTCGATTATTATCTGCTGACTTTGCTGGAGCTTGTCCGCAAGATATTTTCTCTCTTTCAGAGAATCCAGTTCAGTGCGCCAGTACTCCAGTTCGCGGTCTGCAAGCAACGTTTTGACAGCTTGAAGTTTTGACTCATGCCGGTCAGCCGCTTCCCGGGCTTGAATAACAATTGCATTATAGCCTGACTCAAGTTCGGTTAACGCGGTTTGGCTCACATCCATAAGCCCGGCTGCCCTGGCCGATTTTGTTTGAGCCTCACTGAATTGAATATCCATATCCTTTAGCGTATTGAATATTTGCTTAATGGCTGCCAGATTCTCGATTAAATTGGCATCAACCTGATTATTATCAAGATATTGCTGAATCTCATCCAGCTTTTCCCGGTATTGTCCCAGCAGGATTTCAATATCCAATATGCGGTTTTCAGTATCATCAAAGACCTTTTCCGAGTGGGTAATATCCTGCTCCAATGCTTTAACCTGATTATTCTTGTGTTCAATAGTGATATCCAACTCCCGGACGGACTTGATGACCAGCAGTCCCTGCTTCTGCCTAAGCTGGGCTGCAGCCAGCAAATCTTGGGCGGAATTGCGGGAATTCAAGCTGTTTTTTAAGCCTTCCTCAGTTGCAGGCAATCTTTCCAGGTTACTGGCCAGTTCATCAAGTTCCCTCTTTTGATCATCCCGCTTGCCGGTGATTTTGATATAATCTCCATCAAGTTCCCTGGCCCGCCGGGCTTTATCCAGCTTCTCCAATTCAGGTTTAAATGACTTCACCCGCTGTTCAAGCTGGGTATTTTTTTCAGTTAATACCTTTAGCTCCTGTTCCTGCCGGGTTATATCCTTCAACCAGAGCATGGCTTTTTGTGCTATATCTCTTTGTTCTACTAGCCGGGGCTCCAGGGCCAGCTTATTTTCCAGATCAGATTGAAGTTCCTGCCTGGCCTCATCAGCCAATAATCTTATTCCGGCTGCACTTTCCTTAAGTTTTTCCAGTTTCCTTGCTTCTTCTGTTCTCCGTTCATGTACCTTTATGGAAATGCGGCTGTAAATTTCAGTTCCGGTAATCTGTTCCAGAATAGGTGCCCGTTCATTGGAAGGGGCCTGAAGGAAGGCAGCAAAACCACCCTGGGCCAGCAGCATGGAACGGGTAAAGCGTTCATAATCCATGCCGGTCAGGAGCTCAATTTTTTCAATGACTTCGCGCAGCCGGGATTCTATTATTGCACCGGTATCCGCATTTGATAGCTCATGCCGGGGCATTTGCAATTCCCCGTTTGCCTTATTACGAGCCCTATGCTGACTCCACTGGCAGCGATAACGACCGGCCTGAGTCTCGAAGCAGACTTCCGCAAAACATTCTCCGGTCAGCCGTGACATTAATTCGTTGGTACTCTTGGTAACCCGGTTAAGACGGGGAGTTCTTCCATAAAGGGCCAGGCAGATGGCATCCAGAATAGTGGTCTTGCCGGCTCCGGTGGGCCCCGTAATGGCAAAAATCCCATCAGAGGTATAAGCCGGATGGGTAAAGTCTATGCTCCATAAACCCGCCAGGGAGTTTAAGTTTTGGAAGCGAACATTAAGTATCCTCATCTTAAGCCTCCGTTTCCCAACCGGCATTCTCTTCATGAACCATGGCCACCGCTTCGCGGTAAGTACGAAAGAGGTGGTCCTGCTGCCAGTCGGATGAATGTATAATTTTCATGGAGTCACCTGCTTTGGTTTAATATTGAATCATCTATGTTCAGTTTAAACGAGTAAACCAGTACTAACCCGGATATTATGACGTTCATGCTCTATAAAAATACATCCTTCAAGGTTACCTTCAAGCCACTAAAATATACTGACTCCGCATTTTCATGAGCACCTTTCTGATAGGCTATGCTATCGACTATTTCATTTTTATCAAGAATATAAACATTTACCAGATTGTTTTTAGGATCAACCATCCAGTATTCCTTGATGCCGCATTGCTTGTAAAGCTCCAGCTTCTTAAGCATATCCTTGCTTCTGGTGGAAGGCGAAAGGACTTCTACCAGAAGGGTGGGAACTCCTTTGTACTTGCCGTTTTTGTCCATGTTATCCCTGTCGCAGATAATAATTATATCCGGTTGCACAACACAAATATTGTCCTCAGCCTTAAAAAGGGTAATATCAAAAGGCGAAGGGAGGGGAATACACTTTTTATTTTTAAACCAGTTATAAAATGTGCCAAATATTTCTTGAACAGCATATTGATGCTCGTAAGAGGGCGCCGCCAGATTGTATATGACGCCGTCAATCAGCTCAAACCGCTGCTCGGAAGCATCCACAAGTTCAAGAAATTCCTCATAGGTCAACCGGCCTTCTCCGGATTGATATTCTGCTGTGCCTTCCGCCACACGGCTTTTAGTCTGGTTATCGCACGGTAATATCCTGGCAACATCCCTTCCATTTTTAGACACGATGATTTCTTCGTTGACCTCAACATATTTTAAGTATTTGCCAAAATTATTTTGAACCTCTGTCGATGGGACTCTCATTATAATCCCCCCTATTTAGCTATATGCAAATTAATTATGCGTCACATTAGCTAAATAGTCAACGCCGCCATTATGATTAGCTAATATTTATTGACAGTAAGGTTTAAGCCTCCGTTTCCAAACCGTCGTTCTCTTCTTGAACCATCAATACCGCCTCACGGTAGGTATTAATGAGATCATCCTGCTGCTCCGGGAGTATTTTGTTGGCATCCAGGCAGCGTTTGAAAACTTCATCAATACTCAAGTCGGCGAGAGTTTCCTCCCCGGAACTGATTGCCACATGCTCAAGTACCCGCTCATTCTTGATCCTTAAGATCTCCAGGTTAGTGCCGGCCGTGAGCTCATCCAGTCGATCCCGCAGATCTCCCATGATCTGTTCTCCGGTATAGATAAGATCCAGAAGAATGCTGGTGTCCAGACTCTTCAGCTCTTCCAAGCGGGCGGTTATATGCTCCCAATCCCCTTTTATGTTATCCAGGTTTTGAAATCTGGGAATAGCAATATCTGTAACAACGGTCTGCCCGTTATCAAATTCCAGTCTGCAAAGGATTTTTTCCTGTTTGGCTTCGCCAAAGCCCATAGGTATCGGCGATCCGCAATAGCGCATGAAGTCGGAGCCCCCAACCTTCTGGGGTATATGCAAATGACCCAGGGCCAGATAATCGATGCAGGCTGGAAAAATATCTTTGTCAACATGAGCCAGGGACCCTACATATAGATCCCGCACCCCGTCTGAGTCAATGGTCTGCCCCCCGGCCGTAAATAAATGCCCCATGGCAATAATCGGAACCTGCTGCTTAAGCTGCTGGCGCACTCGTTCAGCTTCCTCACAAACACCGCCATAATGATTTCGAATCCCCTCTATAAGCTTGCGGCCTTTTTCCTCATAACTTTCTCCAGCCTCGGCCCGGCGAACGTCCCGGTCCCGCAGATAAGGAACCGCACATATGATCAACTCCGGAGCCCCATTGCCGTCCGAAAGGACGAT
>CAZBKS010000281.1:0-3871 GCA_964492475.1 uncultured Syntrophomonas sp.
TGGGTATCACATATATGTTTCATAATAGTACGGTCAATTTTTACCCATTCCACATCCCGGGTCTTCCTGAACTCATCCAAATACTGCTCGGCTGTTTCCCTTTCTACAAATATTCTAAGCAGCTCCTGCTCTCCCTTTACGGCTTCGCAAAACAGATTTCTGCCCTCAATCAGAAACATCTGCTCCTGGTTTCGATACTTTTGTTCTTTTAAACGGGCTGCATCTTTTATTTTTTGATTATCTCTGGACTTGATTTCCTTCATATTGCTTGTCACCTTTAATCAATAATAAAAAAGTATGGTTGTTAGTTACCATACTTTTCTCGAAATCAATTATTTACAGTGCTTTTGGCTAATTCAGCAAGTTTGGAAAACCCCTGCGGGTCACTTATGGCAAGCTCAGCTAACATCTTCCGGTTAATGTCTACCCCGGCTACTTTCAGGCCGTGTACCATTCTGCTGTAACTTATGCCGTTATCTCGAGCAGCTGCATTTATTCGGGCTATCCACAGTTTACGAAAGTCCCGCTTTTTTAACTTCCGGTGAATATAGGCGTATTGACCGGATTTCATAACCTGTTGATTGGCTACCCGGTAAAGTTTGGATTTGGCTCCGCGATAACCTTTAGCCATTTTCAATATCTTTTTGTGTCTTCTATGTGAAGTCACGCCGCGTTTTACCCTTGGCATCGTAACTACCTCCCACTATTATTTTACTGAATAAGATTGGAAATACGTTTGTTTTCCTGTTCACTTACCAGACCAGACTTACGCAGCTGTCTCTTTCTTTTGGGGCTCTTTCCTCCCAACAAATGGCTGGCATAAGCTTTTGCTCTTTTTATCTTACCGCTGGCAGTTTTCTTAAATCTTTTGGCAGCCCCACGGTGAGTTTTCATTTTAGGCATCAGTTTCTTCCTCCTTCTTGCTTTTCTCGGGTTCCAGTTTAGGTACCAGTATTGAAACCATGTTTCTTCCCTCAATTTTTGGAAGTTTTTCTACCGAGGAAATATCCGATAACTGCTCGGCAAGTTTCACACATAAGCGTTCACCCAATTCAGGGTGAGTAATCTGTCGGCCTCGGAACATAATGGTAACCTTTACTTTATCGCCGGAACTAAGAAATTTCCTGGCGTTCTTGGCTTTGACCTGGAAATCATGTTCCTCGATATTAGGCCGCATTTTAACTTCTTTGACCGAGACAATTTTCTGCTTTTTGCGGGATTCCTTTTCCCTTTTGCTCTGCTCAAATTTGAATTTACCATAGTCCATCAAACGACAGACCGGTGGTTTAGCAGAAGGGGCTATTTCTACCAGGTCAAGCTGCTTTTGCTCAGCCATTTCAAGGGCTTCTCGAACAGGAACAATCCCTAGCTGCTCGCCTGTTTCGCTGATAAGCCGGACTTCTCGTACTCTAATTTCCTCGTTAACTCTCCAATCCTTGTTGATAAGAAGTTCACCTCCCGAAAAATATAAAAAGCGGGCTGCAAAAGCCCGCTTCTTTAATCCTAATAATCCTCCAGATTGATATACTACCCGCTATTGAACTCTGGTTGATTTTACAAATACCTTACCAACGTGCGCTGTAAGGTGAGAAGGCAAGCTCCTGCTTAGTACATTAAGGAGTATAGCATATATTTTTTTTAGATGCAATGCTATCTATTGAGCTTTTCCTGTATCTCTGTCAACAGCCGGGTCTTAAAATCTGCCAAAGCTGCCGCCCCCAGGTCACCTTCCCTACGATGACGTACTGATACAGTGCCTGCTTCCACTTCCTTGTCCCCCACAATAAGCAAGTAGGGTATTTTCTGCATCTGGCCTTCCCGAATCTTATAGCCAGTCTTTTCACTGCGCAGGTCTGCCTCTACCCTGATACCTTCAGCTTTCAATTCTTCGACCACCTGTTTGGCATATTCATGGCTGCGATCAGTAATAGGCAGCACTCTGACCTGTACCGGTGCCAGCCAGCTTGGAAAAGCTCCTGCAAAGTGTTCAGTCAGTATGCCTATGAATCTCTCAATACTTCCATAAATGACCCGATGAATCATAACCGGTCGGTGTTTTTCCCCGTCTTCTCCCACATAAGTTAGGTCGAATTTCTCCGGCATCTGAAAATCCAGCCGAATAGTACCGCACTGCCAGGTTCGATCCAGCGAATCCTGCAGATGAAAGTCTATCTTGGGCCCGTAAAATGCTCCATCTCCCTCATTGATTCTATAATTCATGCCCTTTTCGTCCAGGGCCTGTTTTAGGGCCTCGGTAGCAATATCCCACATTTCAATGGAACCCATGGCTTTTTCAGGTCTGGTTGATACTTCAACGTGATAAGAAAAACCAAACAGGGTATAGAACCTGTCTACCAGGTCTATAACCCCTTTTATCTCACCAATGATCTGATCAGGCAGCATAAAAATGTGAGCATCATCCTGGGTAAAGGCCCTTACCCGCATAAGTCCGTGCAGTACCCCGGACATTTCATGCCGGTGTACCAGCCCCATCTCTCCCATTCTCAGGGGCAGATCCCGGTAGCTATGAATGCTCTGTTTATAAACCAGCATCCCTCCCGGGCAGTTCATGGGCTTAATTGCATAATCCCCCTCATCTATCTGGGTAAAATACATATTTTCCTTATAATGATCCCAATGTCCGGACTGCTCCCATAACTGTCGGTTCAATATAATAGGCGTTCTTATCTCATGATAACCAGCCCGGATATGTTCCTCCCGCCAAAAATTCTCCAGCTCATTACGAAGGATCATCCCCTTGGGCAGGAAAAACGGAAAGCCTGGTCCTTCATCCAAAACAACAAATAGACCCAGTTCTCTTCCCAGACGACGATGATCACGTTTTTTAGCTTCCTCTAATTTATTCAGGTAATCATCCAGCATGGACTTCTTGGGGAAGGATGTTGCATATATCCTCTGCAGCATCTGATTATTTTCACTGCCACGCCAGTATGCACCGGCCAGGCTCATGAGTTTAACCGCTTTAAGGCGTCCGGTTGAAGGAACATGGGGGCCGGCACAGAGATCAACAAATTCTCCCTGCTGGTAAAGGCTTATTATCGCATCTTCCGGCAGGTCTTCGATAAGCTCAACTTTATATTGTTCATTCCTGTCCTGGAAAAATTTAACAGCCTCTTCCCGGGACACCTCTCTTCTCACGATTGGATAATCTGCCTTAATTATATTGAGCATCTCTTCCTCTATGGCTTTAAAATCATCCGGGGTAAAAACATGATCGCTCTCCAAGTCGTAATAGAAACCTTTATCAATCGCCGGGCCTATGGCCAACTGGGTGCCCGGCCAGAGTCTTTGAACTGCCTGGGCCATAACATGAGACGACGAATGACGGTAAACCCCTCGGGCCTCCGGGTTATCAAAGTCCAGGAGTTCCAGGGTACCATCTTCAGTGATTTCTGCATTCAGATCTTTTAACTGCCCGTTGAATCTGGCCACTACTGTATTTTTGGCCAGCTTGTTACTTATGTCCTCGGCAACCTGCAACAGGCTGATACCCTCCGGATATTCTCTCTGGCCGCCATCTTTAAATTTAATTGCCACCATTTCCATTACCTCCTGAATCTTTGCTTTTTCCCTAAAGGGGAAATATTAGCAGTATGCATATCTGTATAATTCCTATCAGGAATCCCAGAACTCCTCCCAGTATCTCGATAAATTTAAGCTCAGTCACCGATACCTTCCTGACCATATCTTCCAGCTGCTGTATATCAAGTTCATTAATTCTGTCCTCCACCATCTTTTTGATATGGATCTCCTCACTCAAATGAACCTGACTGGCTCTAATCACCTGTTTGATAATCTCTTCTGCTTCTTGACGCATCACCCGGTCCAAACTGCTCCCAAGCAGATGGGT
>CAZBKS010000282.1:0-3839 GCA_964492475.1 uncultured Syntrophomonas sp.
GGCAGCCTTAACGCTTTATATATGGAGAGTGCCGGGCAGGTTTATTATCTGAATTGCAAGGAAGCGCAAGATGAGAAGATAGAATGGTTGAAGCCTGTGCTGGAAGCCGGCAGCGTCAAAAAATACCTCCATAATGCTAAATTTGCTCAGGTTTTGTTGATGAGGCACGGAGTAAATCTTCAGGGCACAGCGGGGGACACCATGCTTATGGCCTATGTCATCGATCCTGCCTTTGACGGAGGAGAGTTATCTTTGACGATGTTTCGTTATTTAAACCTTAATGCAGATCGCACCGACTATGTACTGCTGGTCAGCAGGATTAAGGAACTTTTCCAGGTTCTGGAGGGGCTGGCGGAGGATGAATTAAAATCACTGTATTATGAAGTGGAACTTCCTCTATCCAGTGTACTGGCTGATATGGAATACTCAGGAATAAAGGTGGAGCGCGAAATTTTGTTGGATATATCTCAGGAGCTGTCGGAACGAATAGTACAGGATGAAAGGAAAATATATGAGCTGGCCGGCAGCCAGTTTAATATTAATTCCCCCAAACAGATGGGGAAAATCCTGTTTGAGGATCTGGGCTTAAGAGTAATAAAAAAGACCAAGACTGGTTATTCTACCGGGGCTGAAATTTTAGAAGAGCTTTACGAGGAGCATGATATCATACCCTTGCTGTTGGAATATAGACAGCTGAGCAAATTAAAATCTACTTATGCTGATGCCCTGCAGGGATGTATAAATCCTGTAAGCGGCCGAATCCACACCATATTCAAGCAAGCTCAGACTGCCACCGGGCGCCTGTCCAGTATAGAGCCCAACCTGCAGAACATCCCCATCCGCATGGAAGAAGGAAGGCGAATACGCAGAGCTTTCACTGCCCGGGATGATCGGCATTGTATCCTATCGGCTGATTATTCCCAGATAGATCTTCGCTCCCTGGCTCATATCAGTGGAGATGAGAACCTTATAGAAACCTTTAGAGCAGGAATTGATATTCACACCCGAACTGCGGCTGAAATATTTAACGTACCGCTGGGAGAGGTGACAGCCGAATTGCGGTACCGGGCTAAAGCGGTTAATTTTGGTATTATTTATGGCATAAGTGATTTTGGCCTGGCCCGGGATACCGGGGTAAGCCGAAAAGAGGCCAGGATGTATATAGATAACTATCTGGACAGCTATCCCGGAGTACGTCGCTATATGGAAGATATTGTGCAGTTTGGCAAAGAACACGGTTATGTTGAGACCATTCTTAAACGGCGCCGCTACCTGCCTGACCTGAATGCCAGCAATAAAATGCTGCAGTCCTTTGCCCGGAGAATGGCTTTGAATACACCGATTCAAGGTACTTCAGCTGATATTATTAAACTAGCTATGATCGAGGTCGCCCGGGAGATCAAGACCAGAGGGCTGGAAAGCAAGCTGCTGCTGCAGGTGCATGATGATTTGATTTTGGAGGTGCCTGAACAGGAAATAGAAGAAGTAGCTATCCTTTTAACCAGGTGTATGGAAAATGCCTATGAATTAAACGTACCGTTAACAGTATCGCTTAAGATGGGAAACAACTGGTATGATATGCAGGAGTTTTCACCTGGGCAGCAAGATAGATGATTGGAGGGTATTATGCCTGAATTGCCAGAGGTTGAAACTATTAGAAGATCGCTGGCCGTTAATGAAGGAGCCAGAATAAGCAAAATAGAAATTATCAGACCGGATATTATAAGGATCAGGGATTTTGAACCGGAAGCCGTTCAGGGAATGACTATTCATTGTTTTCAACGCCGGGGTAAGTACCTGATCATAACCCTGACCGGCAGTGATTATCACATATTAGTACACATGGGTATGAGCGGCCGCTTTTATATGCTGGAAGGCCAGCAATCGGCAGCTGAAAAACATGTGCACCTGCTAATACATCTTGACAATGGCAAAAAGCTGGTATTTCAGGATCCCCGCCGCTTTGGCGGGGTGTGGTTATTGAGGAATCCGGATACTGTTATATGCAAATTGGGAAAAGAGCCGCTTAGCCGGGATTTTGGTGCAGCATACTTAAAGTCCATTATTAAAAATCGTCGTGTAGCTATAAAAACACTGATTCTGGATCAGAACCTGATATCAGGCATAGGTAATATCTATGCTGATGAGGCACTCTTTGCAGCCCGCATAAGACCGGACCGGGCAGCGGGATCTTTGTCCGATGAAGAAGCTATGCGACTGAGCCGGGCTATCAAGAAAGTACTCCGACAGGGCATAGAAAAGAGGGGCACCACTTTCCGGGATTATCGTGATGGCAATAATAAGCGGGGAGGATTCCAGGAGCACCTGCAGGCTTATGGGCGGGCAGGGGAAAAGTGCCCGGTATGCGGCAGCCTTATGGTCCGGGAACGAATAGGCGGCCGGAGCAGCCATTACTGTGAATCATGCCAAAAGTAACGATGCTATCGTAACACTTTAATACTTTTATCCATATAGTAGATATAAACAATACTACTAATCGGATAGGAGTGGCTCTTTTGGGGTTATTAACAGCAATTCTATTTGGTCTGGCAGTTAGTGCTGATGGATTTGCAGTCGGTGTTGCATATGGGGTCAAAAAAATTAAGATTCCTGTTTTTTCCTTAGTGGTTATTGCGCTGGCATCTGCGCTGGCAGTGACTTTTTCCATGCTTTGCGGGCAGGGACTGGCGGCCATTCTGTCCCCGGGCTTGGCCAGCCAGGTGGGGGCGGCGACCATTACAGTAATAGGCTGCTATTTCCTGCTCCAGGCTTTAAGCGAAAAAATTAACCGGCTTGAAGGTGAAGAAGACCAAACGATACTCAG
Source organism: uncultured Syntrophomonas sp. (assembly GCA_964492475.1). Taxonomy (GTDB): domain Bacteria; phylum Bacillota; class Syntrophomonadia; order Syntrophomonadales; family Syntrophomonadaceae; genus JAAYJK01. The sequence goes on from CAZBKS010000282.1 coordinate 2,825, forward strand.
TCTTTCTATTAAGCCGCTAGGAATAATTATACAAATACTAAGAGAACCCGCACAAGCTGATTTCGACAAGTCCGGAATTATTAGTACCTCAGAGGCCTTTTTTCTAGGTCTGGCCCTGGCTCTGGATGCCATGGGGGCTGGTATTGGTATGGCCATGACCGGTTTGAATATTTTCTATACAGTACTGGCGGTTGGTGTGTTAAAATTTATACTGGTGAATCTGGGATTATCAGTAGGAGCATATTTCAATCACGGTTTAGTCAAGAGTTTGTCTGCTGTTTTACCAGGTCTGATTTTTATAATAATAGGCGTAAGTGAATTATTTAGAAGTTGGTGAGTGACCGGATGAAAATTATTGGCCTTACGGGAGGAATTGCCAGTGGTAAAAGTACTGCTGCCCGTACCTTGAAAGAACTGGGGACCATGATTATTGACGCTGATGAGGTAGCTAGATGCACAGTTGAACCGGGTTCACCTGCCTGGTGTGATATAGTGGAGTTCTTTGGCCCGGATATATTAAACCCGGATAATTCCATAAACCGCGAGAAGCTGGGATTACGCGTTTTTTCTCATCCGGATTATTTGAAAAAACTAAATGAAATGACCCACCCGCGTATAATGGATGAGATAAAGAAACGGTTAAAAGGGGCTGCCCAGGAACATCCAGAGGGGATTCTGGTTTTGGAAGTGCCGCTTCTATATGAAACTCACATGGAAGGCTTGTGCGATATGGTGTGGGTGGTATGGGTAGACTTGGAAACCCAGATACACCGGCTTATGCTAAGAGACGGTATTAGTCGGGAAGATGCGTTGCGGAGAATCGGATCACAGATGCCGCTGGATGAAAAGGCCAAGCGTGCGGACTTGTTAATAGACAATGCTGGAAGCATTGACAAAATGAAGCAGTTCATTATCGATAATTATAATCGTATTGTAAAAAGTGCTTGAGTAATATATAGTAAGACTTACTTTCAAAGCTGGATGCAAGATGGTTTCGGGTGGTAAACGACGAAAT
>CAZBKS010000283.1:0-3838 GCA_964492475.1 uncultured Syntrophomonas sp.
CTTAAAGGCTGTTTTCTGCAAATCTATGATGTCTGCCTTTATTTTTTCCCATTCCTTTTGCGTCAGGATGGATAGGAAGTCTCCCCGATTCATTAACGGCATGGAATCTTTCTCAGCATCTTCAAAATACCCAATACTGCGTATAAGATGAGGCAAATTGTATTCGATACGGGGATATTTCCGCTTCAGGCAGCTGATAATCTGATCAAAAGTACAGGCGTTGGCCAGCAAACTATGGAAGTCGACGAAATCCTTTTTTGAACCTCTTTGAGCAATAGCGATGATTTTCATGGCTGCGATATCTAAATGATCGGCAACTGAGCATCCTCTGTACTCCAAAAAACTGTTAATGCTTGGGTAGGGATAGTAAAAGAAACTGACCTTCTGAGACTCCATCAGCATATTCAGAGTTTTATCATCCATATTAATTATTTGCAGTCTGGCCTGATTAAGTTGAGCAATTATTGTTCGTGGGTCGAATTCCTTTGAAGTAAAGAAATCCAAGTCTTCGGAAATGCGATGACCAAATTGCAGTGCTAGCGCTGTGCCGCCTGCCAGATAAAAACCACTGGTTTCCAGCACTCGGGAGGCTACTAGCATATCTAATACGGGAAGTAATTGGGGCTTGAGACATTTTTCAAACACTCGATTTCCTCCTTCGAAATCTCGAAATAGTTGGCAATCATTACCGCTGACCGGCGATCAATGTTTTTATCAGATTTAACTACATATATTATGTCTTCATGCGAATATATCTGGAACAGCCACTGATAGGTTTTTTCGTTACCAAAATTCAAAATGCGCTGAATGATTTGCTTGCTATTATTATGTACATGTATGGTGCTGATATCGGTATCCCAGAATAAGGAGCGAAAGTCTGGTGTGTCCGGTATTGCAACGGTGTTTGGCATGAGCTTTAACCTCCATTATTTACCTGTTAATATTATAGCATATCAACCGCAAAATCAGTCATGACTCGGCTGGGAGATGATGTGGAAGCTTATCCTTTTTATTGTTTTTATTTTCCTCAATAAGATATATTATACAAGAGGAGGATGATATCAGGACGGTCTGCTGGTCATTCTCCACCATCCAGCCGGATGATTCTGCTCCATTATCTTTTTAAGTATTTTACTTATTTGTTATATGAAGTATACCAGTTCCAGCAGCATTACCGACGATTAGTGCGTGAATCATTCGAGTACCGATCAGTATAAAGAAGGTAGGGGTAATAATGAGGATTAAGAGAATGCTGGTGATTCTAACGGTAATGGTTCTGGTCTGTTTTTCTTTTCCCGCCGCTGTTCTGGCAGAGTCTTTCATTATCGATAATTATGATATTCAGGTAAATGTGCTGGAAAACAACCGCTACCAGGTAGTAGAAACCCTGGAGGTCTTCATCACCGCTCCCCGCCACGGAATAATCCGTAGTGTTCCAATGAGATATAATAAGCAGCCGATTTTGATAGAGAATATAGCGGTGGATGGATATCCTTATACGACCGGAAAAAATGGTAATAATATGGATATCAAAATCGGGGATGCCAATGTTATGGTGGAAGGGAAACAGGTATATACCATCAAGTATGATTATGACCTGGGTGAAGATGGAATAAAGGACTATGATGAGTTTTATTTTGACCTGATTGGTACGGAATGGGATACAACTATAAATAATGTTAATTTTTCAGTTGTTATGCCCAAGCCTTTCGATATGAGCAAAGTGAATTTGACCCGTGGCATTTATGGCAGCACCAGCACCGAGGGGGTGCAATTTCAGATTAACGGCACTACCATCAACGGTCGAATAACTACCCCGCTTACCAACCATCAGGCTCTGACTTTAGCTCTGCCCCTGCCGGAAGGCTATTATGCGGGGGCCCGGCCTAATCCGGCCAGCCGGCTGGCTCTTTATAACTGGTTCTTATACCCCTTCCTGATGGGATTATCTTTATTGATCTGGTATCGTTATGGTAAAGACGAGATGATGTTTCCCAGCGTGCAGTTTTATCCGCCGATGGGAATCAACTCTGCTGATATAGGGTATATACTGGATAGCAGGGTAGATGGGAAGGATGTCACTTCGTTGATTTTTTACTGGGCTGACAAAGGTCATCTGGCGGTACAACCGGAGGAGAAAAAACAGGGCCGGGAAGTGTTCCGCTTCATTAAACTTCGGGACCTGGACGCAGATGCCAAAGATTATGAAGTTGATGCCTTTAACAGTCTCTTCAGTTATGGAGATGGCAGCCAGGTGACGACGGAACAGCTGAAAAATCAGTTTTATAAAGCTGCCGGCCGGGTCATGAAGGCCATACCGCAGCAGTTCAGGGATGAGGCTGACCTGTGGTCCAGAACCAGCAACCGGATGTCGTGGGTGGTAGTTGCACTCTCTATTGTGCCTATATTTTATCTGACCAGGCAGAACCTGATCTATAATGATAACCCGTTCGGGTTCACAGCGTATTTTGTCGGCGGCGCAATAGCCCTGGGGGTTAATTCTGGTCTAAGAGGAGTTTTGAGCAGATGGGATACACTTAATAAAAAGCAGAAGAACGGAAGAATAACCGGTGCCAGCCTGGCTTACCTGTTTATGCTCCTGGCCCCGTCATTCTCAGGTGCTGATCTGCCGTTGCTGGAGGCCTTTAAGGCTGCCACCGCTGGAGCTTTTATGGCCCTGCTGGCCGGATTGGTGACCCAAAAATCCCAGTATGGGCATGATATGTACCAGTATCTGCTGGGTTTCCGTGAATTCCTGAATGAGGCAGAGCGGGAGAGGATCGAGGAGCTGGTAGACCAGAACCCATCATATTTCTATAATATTTTGCCCTATGCGATAGTACTGGGGGTTACTGAAAAATGGGCCGGTAAATTTGCATCTATTGTGCAGCCGCCGCCGGATTGGTATTATGGCGATCGGTATGACTCTTTTAATGTAATGGATTTCAGCCGTCAGATGGATAACTGCTTGCGGGAGGCTAATGTGGCTATGTCATCTTCTCCCACCTCCTCAAGCAATGATTTTGATGGGGGCGGTATAAGCTCGTCCAGCGGAGGCTCCAGCGGCGGTGGCTCAGGAGGCGGCGGAGGCTCCAGCTGGTAGACTCTCCAGTGGGTAAGTGCGATAGTGCCTGACCCCGAAGTATTGTGTCCCGCGTTATTCCAATTCGGTCAGGGGGGCGAAGTGATAGCCTTCTTTTTGAATATCTTTTATTACCCGGTCCAGGATCTGGGTGTTGGTTGATGAAACAGCGTGCAGCAGCATGATCTGCCCGTTATGAGTGCCCTGCATGATTCTCTGGTAGGATGCTTCGGGGTCGGGCTGCTGGTCGACTAACCAGTCCTGATAGGCAAAGCTCCAGAATATAGTCTTGTAGCCCAGTTCCTTTGTCATCTGCAGGCTTTTTTCACTGTATTCACCCCGGGGCGGGCGGAGGTATTTCGGCATTTCCTGACCGGTCAAATCCTTAAAGGAGTCCTCCACATCTGTAATCTCCCGCTTGAATGCCTCCGGGTCACCGGTTTTGGATGGCAGAGAAGGATGGGTCTGGCTGTGATTGCCGACGATGTGTCCTTCAGCCACCATTCGTTTAACCAGCTCGGGATTACCGGTGACATAAGGCCCAGTAACAAAAAAGGCGGCAGAAACCTGGTTGTCTTTCAAGATGTCCAGTATCTGGGCGGTGTAGCCATTCTCATAGCCTTCGTCAAAGGTTAAAAATATAACTTTTTCTTCACTTCCTATATAATAAGCATCATAATCGGCCAGGGAAAAATCTATCTCGTTGTTTATTCCAGGAGTTTTGTGATCACTGTTGCGGACAAAGTACCAGTTCAG
>CAZBKS010000284.1:0-3832 GCA_964492475.1 uncultured Syntrophomonas sp.
AAGCCCATAGCAATATCGGTAGTCATAGTCACTACTAGAACAGGCGCTGCTAGCTTGACTGCTATAACAAACATATAAATGCTCATTTGCACTATTATCTGGTGGAATTCGCCGCTAAGATTCAGTCCCAATACCGGTATTATTTTGTAACTTTGCACTATCGCCTGCAGCAGATAGTGATGCCCGTCAACCGCCAGATACATTAGAAGAGCCAGAATCTGAGTTAAATTTCCCATTAACGGTATCTGATTTCCAGACTGAGGATCTACCACGTTTACTATAGCAAAGCCCATTTGCATATCCATAATCTGGCCGGCTAATTGTATTGCGCTCAATACAACATAGACTGTAAAACCTATTATATATCCAACAAATATTTCCACTGCCATGGCTGCGGTAAACTGTCCCAAATTCTGCACTTCTATTCCGTATTGAACAGGAACAAAACTTGCCAGAGTAAATGCCAATACCGCCAGAATTAAAGCTTTAATGGTACCCGGAATCTGTTTGCTGCTGAATATCGGGGCACTTATAAACAGACCTGACAACCTGCCTAATATTAATAAGAAACTGTCTAAAGAAAAAGCACCCATTTAGCTCTCCCATTCCATTTTATATTGTTATCATCTGGGGTATGGCACTGTAAATACTGATTGCAAAACTTGTAAGTATGTTTAACATCCACGGTCCAAATATTATAATCACCACAAATACTGCTATTATTTTAGGAACGAAAACCAGGGTCATTTCCTGTATTTGGGTAGTGGCCTGCAAAATACTTATAACCAGGCCGGTTATTAAAGCTACACCCAGTATAGGTGCCGACACCAGTAGAACAGTTACTACCGCCTCATGGGCAATTCCCAATACTACATCCTGATACATAAAATCTCTCCTATCTAAAGCTCATAATAAGCGATTGAACAACCAGTCCCCAGCCGTCCACCAGTACAAAGAGCAGTATTTTGAATGGTAATGATATCATCATAGGAGGCAGCATCATCATGCCCATGGACATCAATGCACTGGCAACCACCATATCTATGACCAGAAATGGTACAAATATAACAAATCCGATCTGAAAAGCAGTTTTTAACTCACTTATAATAAATGAAGGTATGAGTACATAATTGGGTATATCGGCAAAATTATTGGGCCGATCCATATTGGCCATTGTGACGAATAGAGCCAGATCTTTTTCCCGGGTCTGCTTAAACATAAAATCTCGCAAGGGATCCATGCCTTTATCCATAGCTATTTCCTGGCTTATTTCTCCACTCAGGTAGGGCTGTATGGCCTGAGAATTTACCTCTTGCAAGGTTGGAGCCATAACAAAAAAGCTCAGGAACAGGGCTAACCCAATAAGCACTTGGTTAGGTGGCATCTGTTGCGTGGCCAGAGAACTTCTTACAAACGACAGCACCACTATTATCCTGGTAAAGGAGGTAAGCATTATAAGTATGGCTGGAGCAAGAGATAACACGGTTAACAATACCACCAGCTGCAATGCAGTCGATAATGCCTGCGGATCATCAGTATTTCCCTGCATTTGGAAATTTATATCAGGGACCTGAATCGGCTCCGCGTTAACCCAGGTAGGAAAAATAGTAATAAATAGTATAACCAGTATTATAAAAAGAGTTGTTTTACTGCTCTTTTTAAAAATGTTTTCAACCATTGTTATCACTTCTTTTATTTTTTTCATTGGCATCGCTACGATCGCGTTTCAACATCTCCTGCAGCCTCTTGTTCTGCTCTTCCATCAGATAATGGAAGTCCTTTTGCTTGGATAGACTTTCGGTGCCTGCAAATAACTTGCTTAGTCCTTTTTTAAAGATTTTTAGATTATTCGATTTATCTTGCTGCATATAATCTCCAGCTGCTATTTCTTCCATTAGTTTTTCATTGTTAATCTCGAATAACAGGGAAATATTATGATCCGTCACCCCAAGCGCATAAATCTTTTGGCCGACTTCACAAAGAATAAGCCCCCTGCTCTGACCCAAAACCACTTCATCTACAACATGCAGCCAGGTCCCCTGCAGCCTGGCAGTAGCTTGGGGGCCAAATATTTTTACTACCAACCAAGCTGCTCCAATGATTAAGACTAAAACAAACAGCAGTTTAATAAATTCAACCGCTACATTATTCGCTTGGCTGGGAGCCTGGTTTTGGTTTTCCTGAGCCAGTTCATCCTGCAGCTCTCCAATATCGTCTATAGCCAGGGAATTTGCTGCAGGAATGTATAAAAGGCCTGCTGTCAGCGTTATGGTGAGTATAATCAGGACCAGTACTTTTCGTTTTGATATCAATCTTCTCCCCACCTAATTGTGTGTTATTTATTCAAGGGCCTTGCTTACTGCTTCAATTACTCTTTCCGGTTGAAAGGGCTTGACAATGAAATCTTTGGCTCCTGCTTGTATGGCATCAATAACCATAGCCTGTTGTCCCATAGCACTGCACATGATTATGCGAGCAGCACCATCCATTCCTTTTATTTCCTTAACTGCTGTAATACCGTCCATCTCCGGCATGGTAATATCCATAGTAACTAAATCCGGCTGCAAATCCTTGAATTTTTCCAACGCTACTGCTCCATTTTCAGCCTCACCAACGACTTCATAACCATTTTTGCTTAAAATGTCCTTAATCATCATTCTCATAAATGCAGCATCATCAACCACAAGAATTTTCTTACCCATCGTTAACCTCCTGATTCTTTATTGTAATTTGTTTACTCGATCCATTGGGCTTATTATGGTTGTTATTCTTATACCATAATTTTCATCTATTACAACGACCTCCCCTTTAGCAATTAATTTACCATTAACCAATAAATCTACGGGTTCACCTGCCATTTTATCAAGTTGAATTATTGAGCCCTGCTGAAGATCGAGTATCTCTCTTATGGTCTTCCTGGTCTTGCCCAGTTCCACTGAAACATCCAGGGGAACATCCATTATTAAACTGATGTTCTGAGGAGTATCGCCCATCCTGTTTTCATGCAGTACACCGAATTGTACCGGTTGAATGGTATGTGGACCACCTGTTCCTATTATGGGGGAACTGCTATTCATCATGGGTGAATCGTTCCAGGTTGAAACTGGATCTGAAGCTGCTGCTACAGACACTAGCTCTTCCTGGTAGTCGATGTTTTGATTACTATTAGCTAAATTATTTATTGATTCAGGAATCACCTCACTGGCAGTTAAATCTTCTACGTTTCTCTCTAAAACTTTAATCATGGTAGTAACGGCTTCCATGGGGATAATTTGCATTATTTCACTGTTTAACATATCTTCAATTTCCATTTTGAATTTAATCTGTACCAGTTGGGTATAATCTGTGGGCAAAGCAAGGTTTTCCCTGCCCAAATCAATCAGGCTTATTAAAGGAGGAGCAATATCAATTCTTTGATTAAACATAGACGATAGACTGGTAGTAGCAGATCCCATCATTTGATTCATGGCCTCTCCAACCGCACTCAAATCCATCTCGTCTAACTCTACTCGTTTTTCTATTGGATCTTTGCCCATCATTAAGTCGGCTATTATACAGGCATCTTCAGCTTTGACGGTTAACAAGTTTGAGCCATTCAGGCCCTGGGTATATTGTACTTCTGCAATCACATAAGGAAGTGGATATTCGTTTTGTATTTCCTGCCGGGTAGTCACTGTTACATGGGGAGTAGTTATGGAGACCTTTCTTCTAAGCAGCATTGAAAGTGTTGTTGCGGCAGTACCCATTCTTAATTTGCCTATTTCACACATGGTGTCTTTCTGATACTCGGTTATCTCAGCAGGTGTTTCGCTGACCGCTTCCGTACTATAGA
>CAZBKS010000285.1:0-3831 GCA_964492475.1 uncultured Syntrophomonas sp.
GCTGATGATCCTGGCTATGAATAGTAAAAAGGAAAGGTTAAACATGAAATTGATGTTTAAAAAGAAATTCTATGATCGGGCGGCAGTAAGTGGAGATATGGAAGAAATAACAAAGGTATTCAATAGCTACTGGGAACCGCTGTTAGGTATGCCCAAGTTTACTCATGAAGACATTCGTAATGGGCTTACAGCCCCAGGATTTGATATGGAGTCCTCCACCCGGGTTATCTTGAGCCGACGCGATAAGCGTATGGTTGGCTGTATTCTGGTCATAGACCATATTTCACCGCCTGTGCATCCTATTGTTCAGGGATGTGTTCACGGGGATTTTCAAAGACAGGGTATTGGTGAATATCTTTTGCAGTGGGCTGAGAAACGGGCTCGTCAGGCGATAGATAAGGTTCCGGCCGGAATTCGGGTATCGATGAATTTAACTGCCTTAAACACCCATGAACCAACCAGGCTTCTGTTTGAAAAAATGAAATATAAACCGCTGCGACATTCTTATATAATGGTGGCTAAATTGGATGACAGCCTGAGAGAATCAAAACACCTGATGGCATAATTATTAGTACTTATCAAGACTACCCGGATTTAGTTTCCATTTATAGAGCAGCCGATGAAGCCTTTCAAGATCACTGGGGATATACACAAGGAGATGAAGAAGAGGGAGTAAAACAGTGGCAGCATCGAAATGAGAATTATCCTGATTTTGATCCATCACTGTGGTTTTTGGCGATGAGCGGAAAGGAAATCGCAGCCATAGCCCTCTGTACTCCTGCTGTCGGCACTGATAGGGAAATGCGCACCGGGCAAGGAAATCACCCGTCAGGAAATGTTCACCCTGTTGTATAATGCTCTGAAGATAAACGGCAAGCTGCCCAAGGACGACTCCGGCAAGACGCTCTCCGACTTCAGTGACATTGGCGACATAGCTTCCTGGGCAAAGGACGCTATGTCGCTGCTGGGCGAAACCGGAACTATCGGCGGCAACGGCGTAAGGCTCACTCCGACCGGCACGACCACCCGAGCTGAAATGGCACAGGTGCTATATAATCTTCTGGGGAAATAAAAAAATCTTAATTATAAAACAGGCTGTGAGTTTTAATCAATCTCGCAGTCTGTTTTGCGTCATAAAGCAAAGAAAAGAAGCCACAATCTGTGACTTCTTCTTTTCCGTATTGGTTTGGGGTTCGGTTCAACAAGTTTCCTTATTAAACCGTGCCTTTGCTGGCAGGTTTTTTAATTTAACCCTGGATTAGGTCACGTAAGTTCCGGTTCATGTGTTTAACTCTTCAACCAGTGAGGATCAAGCGCTAACAGCCTCTTGCCTCCAGGATTGTATCTTCATCGAGTCATGATATTGCTGCTGGCCCGTCTACCAGCTGTAGTCGTAATCACTACCATCATATATTACATAATACCTGTAGTTGTCATTATCAACCAGCTTACCGGTAATATCAGCATCCTCATAATCTGTACCGTCAATTTCATCATCGATGGCATCGGCCAGGTCATCCAGGAAGGCTTCAATATAATCTTCGTCCAGTTCAGCTAAATCATCATAATCATCAGCATCGTCGAAATCAAGCTTTACTCTGTAAACTAAATCATCTTCATCGCCGCTTAAGCTTATAGCACACTCAATGCCGTCATCATCAAAATAATCATCGCCAGCATCCTCAAAAATGTCGTTAAGTGCAGCGGTAATATCGTCTAAATCTTCTTCATTATTCCAACTGTAGCTGTAAGTGCTGCCATTATATACTACGTAATACCGGTAGTTGTCATTATCAAGCAGTTTGCCGGTAATATCAGCATCCTCATAATCTGTACCGTCAATTTCATCATCGATGGCATCAGCCAGGTCATCCAGGAATGCTTCAATATAATTTTCGTCCAGCTCAGCTAAATCATCGTAATCATCAGCATCGTCGAAATCAAGCAAAATTTTATAAGCCAAATAGTTTTCATTGCCGCTTAAGCTTACAGCACATTCAATGCCGTCATCATCAAAATAATCATCCCCAGCGTCTTCAAAAATGTCATTCAGTGCTGCTGAAATATCATCCAGATCATCGTTCTGGCCGTAGGAATAATAAGAACCGCTGCTTTCAGGAAGCTGTATATAAATTACTCCGTTTTCCCAATCAACCGTAGCTCCAAATGCTTCGCAAAGGAATCTCAAAGGGATGTAGGTATTTCCGTTTATCAGCTGTGGTGCGGCATTCAACTGCTGCTGGCTATTATTAACATAACCTGAATTGCTGCCAATAGATAATTTAACATTAGTATTTCCTCTATTGCCGGTTACTGTGCGGGTAGCATCATCCCATTGGACATTGCCTCCCACAGCTTCAAAAAGATTTCGCATCGGTACTAAGACAGAACCATTCATATTTACTGGATCTGAAGAAAAGTTTTGTTTAACTCCATTAATGTATACTGGTATTTTTGATGTTGTGGCAGATGAGGAGGTATTGATGTTCTGCCTGTTGCCTGACTGTCCTTGCTCGTTGGGGACGGTTTCCTGTCGTTGGCCGGTCGTCATCGCACCTTGCTGCCCGCTGGGCCCTCCCTGTTGAACAGATTGGATTGGACTAAAATTGTTGGCGAGAGCATAGCTTCCCATCGAAGACCAGGAAAATGCTAACACCATAAAACCTACCAGGAATTTTTTCATACGCAAAATACTCCTTTCAACTTAATTCTACTTTACGTTTAACACTGTTTGGAGTTGGGGTTGATTATCATAATATCCGAATCGTTACATGGATAATAACACCTACCAGTGCTATTTGCTGATATTCTAGGTTATTTCATAACCCAAGTCATCAAGACGGTCTCAAGTTTTTATAAAGATTTCTTTACAATCCGGCGGAAATTTTATCCAGGCAGGTGGGCGAATTATTGGAATTGAAGGTATTCGTATATCTGCAATGGGCGAGATAATTGACAGTGTGTCAGGAAACTCTGGTCTCATTGTTGTTTTTCTTTTTAGAGTTGCTGGACCTGAACTTAGAACTGCGCAAATGGACTTTTTACACAGCCTGATGTGTTACATTGACATAATTAACCACGGTTGCACAAATGATACCAATAGTATATATTATGTATAAACACAACTGGGGGTGTTTTGGTGCTAACCAAAGTAAGCAGATGGGGTAACAGTCTAGGAATACGTATTCCCCATTGGGTAGCCGAACAAGCTCAAATAAGTGATGGAGCAACGGTTGAAATAGACATTAAAGGAGACCTAATTCTCATTAGAAAAAAAAGGGGTATTACTCTCGAAGAAATAGCTGAGTCTATTACTCCAGAGAACCTTCATAAAGAGGTAGATACAGGATGTGCTCACGGGATGGAAATCTGCTAAACCATTATATTCCGGACCGCGGTGATATTGTGTGGTTGCAGTTAAATAATCCAATAGCTTCAGCTGCGGCAGGGAAGATTTCTGTGGTGGTTATTTCTTCGCTAGTTTACAATAGGAAGACAAATCTAGCAATTGTATGTCCCATTACTGAAACGATAAAAGGTTATCCATTTGAAATTCGTCTGCCATCAATACTTCCTGTTCAGGGGGCAATATTATCCGACCAGGTTATAAACCTTGATTGGCGGGCCAGGAAAGCAGAGTTGGTATGCAAAGCCTCCGATAGTTTGATAAAAGAGGTAGTAAGTAAAATACGTCTTATAATTGATTGAGGTTTCGAGGCTGGAATAAGATTTAAGCTTTTGGTTAGCTGTGTTTAAAAAGGGTCTATCAAATTTACTAGGAGCATTCCTGTAATGCTTAACAGAGGTCTTTGAAAAAAGAGACGCCGTTCA
>CAZBKS010000286.1:0-3830 GCA_964492475.1 uncultured Syntrophomonas sp.
GGCTCTGGCCGATTCTTATCCCCAGTTGCATGAGGTCATTAAAGACGAGGAAGAACACGAAAAACAGCTGATAGGCATGATTAATGAAGAACGCCTGCAGTATATCGGTTCCATCGTACTGGGGTTAAATGATGCCCTGGTCGAGCTGACCGGGGCCCTGGCCGGTTTTACCTTTGCTTTCCAAAACACCAAATTAATCGCACTGACCGGGCTTATTATGGGAATTTCAGCCTCCTTTTCCATGGCCTCGGCTGAATATTTATCCAACAAACAGGACAAGAGCAGCCGTGAATCCCTGCAGGCCGCCCTTTATACCGGTGCGGCCTACGTGGTCACGGTTGTATTATTGATTTTACCCTATCTGCTGATTGGCAATCCTTATATAAGCCTGGCGGTCATGTTATTGACGGTGCTGCTGGTAATATTCTTCTTTAATTATTATGTAGCGGTGGCCAAAGATCTGGATTTTCAAAAGCGATTCCTGGAAATGGCAGCAATCAGCCTGGGGGTGGCAGCTGTCTCATTCCTGGTCGGAGTACTGGTAAAACAATTTTTCGGCATCGATATATAATCAGTTCAGAAGGAGCATCAACAATATTTCATACCCTCAGTTAACAAGTTCGGGTTGGGGGGAGCACCGAATTTATTTTATTGAACCGAATTATTAATCCTTAATAGGTAAAAATAACTTTATAGATGATTTACACAGCCAATTCTGCAGCATGAACTCAATAAACGGGGGGATAGATCTGGCTATAAACGTAAGCCAGTCTTTAAGCGCCAATACTCTATTCCATTTCACCGACAGTTTCGAAAATCTGGCCGGCATTTTCAGCCATGATTTTTATCCCCGCTACTGCCTGGAAGACCAGAGCTATCTGGTGCCCGAAAACCTGCCTCCCTATGCAGCCATTCCTATGGTCTGTTTTTGTGATGTTCCCCTTTCTCAGGTCCATTATCATACCGCAACTTATGGATATTACTGTTTGGGCTTAAGCAAGGAATGGGGGCAGCAAAACGGGATCAATCCCATCATGTACGCAGTCCCAAATTCCTATTCTACCCTGCTGTTAAAAAAAAGTTTTGGTGATTTATATCCCTTAAACCCCAAACTAATGCTTTATAAAACTGATGAAGCTGATCTGGCTACCCGCAATGCAGCAACCATGCTCTACTCTTTTTTCACTTTTTTAAAACCTTATGAAGGAGAATTTTGGGAAAATGGTGCTCTCGTTCAGAGCGGAGTCAGATTTTATAATGAACGGGAATGGAGATATGTTCCTCCACTGGACAGGCTGAATGATACCGGTTTGATTCCGGTGATGAGCCAGGAACAATATGACGATAAGAGGGTTCGAAACCGCTGCAATGAAATACTGCAAGAGTCTTTCCCCTTAAAATTTTCGGCCCGGGATGTTAAATATATCATTGTAAAAGAAGAAAATGAAGTTTTAGAAATGGCCGGGAAAATAGAGAGCCTAAAGTCCAGATATGCAAATGAAGAAATAAAATTGCTTACTACTCGAATAATTTCCATGCAGCAGATCCTGGAAGACTTCTGATTATTTACAGTCCTTACCTTATTTTTATTTCCTGGTTAAAGTTATTGATTTTCCGCTTTTTTGTTAGAAGGAGAGTCCTTCTCAGCCGCGAATTTTACTGAAAATGATTCAAAGAACCTTGACTATTATGAATTAAAACGGTAGCCGCTTCCCCACAAGGTTTCTATATAGGCTGGATGGGCCGAATCCTTTTCGATCTTCTTACGTATCTTTTGAATATGAACTGCCACTGTGGTGGTGTCTCCATACTGCTCTTCACCCCATATGGCATCGTAAAGATGTTCCTTGCTAAATACTATGTTGGGGTTGGAAGCCAGGAAGAGCAATAACTCATATTCCCTGGTGGTCATCTTGACATCTTTACCGTTTACAGATACTTTTCTTGAAGCGGTATTTATCTCTAAAGCTCCATGGCTGATTATTTCCAGGCTGCTCTTGCTGCCCCTGAGCCGTTCATATCTGTTTATATGTGATTTTATCCGGGCAATTAGTTCTGCCAGGCTGAAAGGCTTGGTCATATAATCGTCTGCACCAAAGCCCAATCCTCTTATCTTATCGATATCATCACTGCGGGCCGAAACAATGATTAAAGGTATTTCCATCTTTCCCCGTATTCCTTGTATTACTTCAAAGCCATTTTTCCCGGGTAGCATCAAATCAACAATGATCAGATCATAGTTGCCATTGGCTGCTTTTTGCAGACCCAGCTCCCCATCCTGAACGATGTCCACCCTATACCCGCTCATCTGCAGATAATCCCGCTGCAGTTCCGCAATATCCAGATCATCTTCAATCACCAGGATCTGTTTCATCGATGTACTCCTTTTCTACCGATTGATAGGAAGAGCCAGGGTAAAGCATGACCCTTTTCCCTCTACACTGGAAGCTTCAATCTTTCCGCCATGGGCTTCAATCAATTCCCGGGCGATAGCCAGGCCTAATCCAGTGCTCATCAAGTCCTTGGTTCGTTCGCTGTCGATACGATAAAAGCGTTCAAAAATATGCTGTAGTTTATCCTCTGGTATTCCAGGTCCGTTGTCTTGAATGGCCAGATATATAAAACCTTCTTGCAGGTACAGATCGCTTTTGATAAGCAAACCCTGATCCGGCCCGTATTTAGCCGCATTACCAATAACATTGCGAATAGCCTGGTACAGCCTTTTTGGGTCTATCTGGACCGAAAAGTCGTGCTCCAGCAGATTAGTATATGATAGTTGGATATTCTTTTCCTCCAGTTCTAGGTTAAATTCTTCCATAAGGTCATGCATATAATCCCCAATCTGCACCTCTTCAAAATTAAAATCCATTTTATTCATATCTAATTGAGAAAACAAAAACAGATCGTCGATGAGCTTGTTCACATAGGCTATGTTGTAATCTATGATTTTCAAATATTTTTCCATTTTTTCCGGAGATTTTACCGTGCCGTCCAGAATCGCTTCAATGTATCCCTGAATCGCGGCGATGGGTGTTTTCAAATCGTGGGATATGTTAGCGATAAGGTTTTTTCGGTTCTCTTCATAGTTTTGCTGCAAGATTTCTCCCGCCCGAAGCTTTTGGGCCATATTGTTGAAAGATGTGATGAGCAAACCGATCTCATTTTCAACCTTGCTCTCGATGAATACCGAGTAATTCCCCTGGGCGATTTCCTGGACACCACAGTTAAGGCTGGCTATAGGCTGGAATACCCTCTTTTCCAGCCGCCATAGGAAAAACAGCTGCAGGATCTCCTTAATACTGATAAATACGGCAAAAATAATAGCGATAGTCTGGGTGCCGGCCCAGGCAAACAACAAATAGATCACCAGCAGGTAGAATAATAAAGCAAAGTATCGAGAAAACCTTAAAATTCTATGGTATTGGTGAAACTCATCATGATACTTGTGGATGTATTGGTGAAACTCATCATGATGTTTGTCAAATATTGCATGATGCTGTCGACGCTTCCTGTCTATCATTTCGCTTTTCTCCGATGTCATTTATTTCTGGGAACAGTTCACTGTAATTAATGATACCATTATCAAGCATTACTGCTGTAGTCCTTCCTGTTTTTATTTAATTTGATTCCTCTGCCCAAAAACCTAAAGATAACTTTTTGAATGCAAAAGTATTCCGGAGACTAACGACGAAATATTTTGCATTCAAAATCACGAATATTACCTTTTACAATGTAATCAATTTTGCTTTTCACGTTTCTCGTCTAAACCGATAAGGTTTCCATAACAATCTCTGATTTCTTTCCTGATAAAGAAACGATACCCTTTATAA
>CAZBKS010000287.1:0-3827 GCA_964492475.1 uncultured Syntrophomonas sp.
TGAGGAACGCAGACAGGTATTGAATACCGCCCGGGAGATATCACAGACGGGTATGGTTATGGGAACATGGGGAAATGTAAGTGCCAGGTGTGCAGAAAATTTAATGGTTATTACCCCCAGTGGAGTAAACTATGATTCCCTTACTATCGAAGACATGATCATAGTAGACAGCAGTTATAAGGTGGTGGAAGGGAGTTTGAATCCTTCCATAGAAACTCCGCTGCATATGGAGATATACAAAAAACGCGCGGACGTGAAGGCCATTGTTCATGTGCACAGCATTTACGCTACCGCCTTTGCGGTAGCCCACCGGAGCATCCCGGTGATACTGGAGGAAACAGCTCAGGTGATCGGGCATGAAGTAGCAGTTGCCGATTATGCTCTTTGCGGCAGCAACGCCCTGGCAGAAACGGTAGTTGAAACGTTGGGGGAGGATAAAAAGGCGGTTCTGCTTGCCAATCATGGTCTGCTGGCAGTGGGATCTTCCATGGAAGAAGCCTTGAGAATATGTTATATAGCAGAGAAAACATCCCGGGTGGCCATTTATGCCGGGAGAATTGGAGAAATAAACTGCCTTCCAGAAGCAGAAATTAAACAGCTTAATCAGAAATTCCAAAGCTATGGTCAGACTAAAAAATAGGCTTATTAGTTATATGCCCTGGGGCAGCTATTTTTGTTAACAAGGAGGGATCGAAGGTGCGTATACTGCTGCAAAACACCTGTATTTTACCTGTTGCCGGGCGAGATAGTTTTATCGATGAAGGTTATTTGATAATTGAAGAGGACACGATAAAAGAAGTGGGAAAGGGCCAGGCACCCGAGGGAAGCTATGACAAAATTATTGATGGCCGGGATAAAGTACTGATGCCGGGGTTTATCAACGCTCATTCTCATGCGGCCATGACCCTTATGAGAGGTTATGCTGACGACCTGCCGCTAATGGAGTGGTTGGAAAATAAAATCTGGCCCCTGGAAGCCAAACTGACCGCCGAAGATGTCTACTGGGGAAGTATGCTGGCCATTCTGGAGATGATCAAGTCTGGAACCACTACCTTCAACGACATGTATTTTTTCATGGAAGAAACCGCCCGGGCGGTGCAGGAAACTGGTATAAGAGCGGTTCTTTCCCGGGGCCTAATAGGAATTGGGCCAGCCGCTGAAAGCGGTCTGGAAGAGAGCCGGCAACTGGCAGAAAAATGGCACCGGATTGCTGATGGAAGGATCAGTGTTATGCTGGGACCTCATGCCCCCTACACCTGTCCCCCTGATTACCTGAAAAAAGTAACCGCCCTGGCCCGGGAATTCAACATCGGTATTCATACTCATATAGCCGAAACCAGAGGTGAATTGGAAGATATACAAAGGCAGTATGGCAAAACCCCGGTAGAGCTCATGGAGGAAGCGGGACTGTTTGAACTGCCCACCATCGCGGCCCATTGTGTGCATCTGACCTCAGACGACATTGTAATACTTGAGAAATATGGTGTAGGAGTTGCCCATAACCCGGAAAGCAACATGAAATTAGCCAGCGGTATTGCTCCAGTACCTGAAATGCTGGCTGCAGGTATTTCAGTGGCCCTGGGGACAGATGGAGCTTCCAGCAATAATAACCTGGATATGCTGCAGGAGATGCGTACCGGAGCATTACTGCACAAGGTTAATACCATGAATCCCACCGTTCTGCCTGCTTATCAAGCCATAGAGATGGCAACCGCGAATGGAGCAAAAGCACTGGGACTGGAAAATGAAACGGGCCGGCTGCAGGCCGGATTAAAAGCCGACCTGATCATCATCAGTTTAAACCAACCCCATATGAAGCCGGTTCATGATGTGGCAGCAAATATTGTTTACTCGGCTCAGGCCGGTGATGTTGAGACGGTAATTATTAACGGGAATATTATTATGGAAAACAGAAGGATAATCACTTTTGATGAAAAACAGGTACTGGAACAGGCGGCAAAAGCCGCGAGAAAACTCGCTGCTCTTATATAATTGCTTAAACTTGTGCAGTTGATATGAACAGCAACAGCTGTGGTTTAGAACATTAATCTTTCTCTGGTATGACGTGATCGCAATAACTGACTTCGCTGGTCTAAGCCAAGCTGTAAGCAGACCAGGCATAACATGCTTATGCTCAAAGCACGAAAGTTGAATAAAATAGACAGATAACCCTGTTGTCAAGTAGGCCACTCATTGGCTTATTGCGCAACAGGGCTTCTTAATATATAATTGATTTGTACACAAAATAGTGGTCCGCTAGGTATAATAAACATAATTTCCAAATTAAATTGTACCGGCTGGTTTATACTTAAATTAAACATATAAAGAGAGGGGTGTTTTAATTAATGAATGATTACCCCGGTAAAATACTTGAAGTTGACTTATCCACCCAATCAATTAGCTTAAGGGAAATAGAACCTGATTTAATAAAGCAGTATTTGGGCGGCATAGGTTTTAATGCCAGAATTCTATATGATGAAATACCTGTAGGAGCAGATCCTCTAGGCGAAGAGAATGTGCTGGTATTTGCTGCAGGAACCCTGGTAGGAACTCCCTTCCCAACCGCATCGCGTACTGAAGCTTCTGCCAAATCTCCATTAACCGGCCAATTTGGCACTTCCAATTCCGGTGCATTTTTCGGCGTCCAGCTTAAAACAGCCGGTTATGATGTCTTAATAGTCAAGGGCAAATCTGCCCGGCCGGTTTATATAGCCATCAGTGATGGAGACGTTCAGATAATTGATGCCACCTTATTATGGGGCAAGGAATGCTGGGAAACAGTAGATATACTTGAACAAAAGCAATACGGAGCAGAAATAGCCCTGATTGGTCCGGCCGGAGAAAACCTGGTGCGATTCGCCAGCATTGAGAATGGCCGCTATGATGGTTGGGGGCGTACGGGACTGGGAGCAGTAATGGGATCCAAAAAGCTTAAGGCCATAGTCGTAAAAGGCACCCGGGGCAGGAAGGCCCATAATTCAGTTGCTTTACTGGAAGCAGTTGGAAAGGGGCAGCAGCTCATAAAATCGGCATCTTCTTATATGGCCTTTACTGAATATGGGACATTGAATGCCAGTATACCCTACGGAAAAAATAAAGCTATTTCGGCCCATAATTTTACGAAAGGAACCCTGCCGGATTGGAAAGAGATCGGGGGACGGCAAATTGTAGACAAATATGGCAGCCGGCATGTGGCATGTCAATCCTGCATCATTGCCTGCGGTCACTGGACAGAAATAAATGAAGGCAAATATGCGGGTGTAAAACTAAAGGATCTGGAAATTACTCCCGTAATGTCTTTCGGTGCTACGGTAGGCCTGGATACAGAAGCTATTATTAAGGCCAGTGAAATATGCCAGCGTTATGGGGTGGATATGGTTAGCGCCGGAGGAGTGCTGGGATTTGCTATAGAACTTTACAAAAATGGTATTATAACTGATGAGGATTTAGGATTCGGGATTGATTTTGGCGATGATGAAGCGGCTTTTAAACTGCTGCACATGATTATAGATAGGGAAGGTATTGGTGATATTCTCGCAGAAGGAACCAAAAGGGCAGCAGAACGATTTGAACACGGAGATAGATATGCCATTCACGTCAAAGGCATGGAAATCCCAATGATTGATCCACGTGGCCGCTGGTCTACCTGGAGCCTGGGTATCCTTACCAACATAAGAGGGGGGGATCACCTGCGCTGCCGTAATCCAGTGGAGAACCTGCGTTATAACGATAAAGATGAAGAATGTATGAAAGAGCGATTTGGCTTTAAGAAACCCATGTATGACCGGTTGGATATGCCGGAAGACCTGAAGAGTAAAGCTATTGAT
>CAZBKS010000288.1:0-3821 GCA_964492475.1 uncultured Syntrophomonas sp.
GGTAATCATTTGTTGGCTGATAGGAACCTGATGGGCCAAAATTCTTCAGAGGGGTCCAAGCAATCATGGATCAAAATTTTAACAACCGTGATTGCCTGGCGTTGTTTGAATGGTTAAACGAACAGCTTGTATGCATAGATTACAGGAGCCTGGGGGACCATGGATAGCACCTGCTCACCTGTTGAACTCTCCGTTACCTGTCGAGACCTGGAGCGTTATCAATAAGATTAATACTCCAATACTGGTATATTACTTGAATCATTACAACTTTGATTCCACTGCAAAAACCCTGTTTTGCAGTGGAATCAACTTTTAAATTAAATTCTGTTTTCTTAAAGCTTCAAATATGACGGGAACCACCTGTTTTTTCCTGGACATTACTCCCTTTAGAACAATGCTGTGGTCAACCGCAGACTGACCAAATGCCATCTCCGCCGCCGAGCTCTTTTCTCCGACTATTATCATTTCAGTTTTTTCTGCCATGATATCAGTAATCATCAAACACAGCAGTACATATCCTTTGCGGCTGCAGATCAACTCCATGCTCTCGGTGAGGCTATTTTTCCTGGCAGCAATGCCTGTTATATCAACAGTTTCCAGCTGGGCTATAGCAAAGGTAGTATCAAAGATGGTATATTCCTTCAAATCATCACTGATTAGATCTTCCTCATTCATGTTTTCCCAGCTTCTGGTAATCTCAAAAATTTTCCTCCCCCATTCAAGGGGTTCGAAACCTGATATCTCCTGTAGTTTGTCGGCTACCCGGCGATCTTTAGGAGTGGTAGTGGGCGACTTAAAAAGCATAGTATCACTGAGTATGCCTGCCATCATTAATGCAGCCAGATTTCTGCTGCAGTATACCTCGTTTTCCAGATATTTTTCCGCAATTAAAGTGCAGGTTGAACCAACCGGCTCATTGTGAAAATATATCGGAGATATGGTCTGCAGATCACCTACCCGGTGATGATCTATAATCTCCCTTATTTCAGCTTCTTCCACCCCATCGACAGCCTGTTTTTTTTCATTATGGTCAACGAGGATAAGCTTCTTTCTCTTCATTTCCAACAAATTATATCTGGATATCATGCCAAAATAATGATTTTTTTCATCTACCACGGGATAATTTCTAAATCTGGTGGATATCATGTTTTTTCTGGCTTCTTCTACCGTTTCATCTTTTTCAAACAGCATTAAATCATGGGTTTTCATTATATTTGAAACTTTCAGCTCCAGAATTTCCTGCAAAATCAGGGGACTCTTATCCAGATGATGACCGGTACCCAGTTTTTCAAGGAAAATCATGGCCAGATCTCCAATGGTAACCAGGCCCAGAAATCTCTTCTGATCATCCAGAACCGGGACTGTCTTCAGCTTATTTTTACGCATCAGATTGCCAATCTCAGTCATGCTCATGTCAGCTGTAAAATAAAGATACTCTTCTTCATCCAGCAGATCTTCTACCCGGGTACCTACGTTTTTCAATATTAGTGGCGGCTCAAAATCCAGGTATTCCAGAACATACCTGGCTTCATCGTTTAGTTCCCCGGCTGCCGCAGCGATATATAATCCCTCATCGCGGCTCTGCTTATATATTTTATAACTGATAGCCGAAGCTATTGAATCCAGGTCAGGATTCTTATGACCTATAATATAAGTTGGTTTCATTCTATCTCTCCCTCCAAAGTGGAAAACAGGGATAGGTTCCTGTTCCCTCTAGTTATCGAAACTGGGAAAAGGAACCTGTCCCCGTTTCCCACTGTCTAAGGCTGAAGCAAAAGATTGGCGATGAACTGTGCTGCCAGCATATCTTCCATTGAATTTCTGCTGGCGGCGATCACTGCAATTCCTTGATCAGTTGCCCGAACAACATCTCTGGCTCTTCTAACTGCGGTCAGGGCTGGCTGCATCCCCTTTTGGCCTAAAGTACGGGCAATAGTGCCGGTTATGACTCTTTCACTAATTAAAAATGCTGCATCATAGGCCACCCCGCCGGTGTCAGTAACTGCAACTACTACCCGATTTTTCATATCTGCCATCCGCGGCGTTTCAGCTCCTATATTGGGCAGTATTGCTTCAACCATTCCCTTTTCTTTTTCTATGCCTCTTAATACCTTCTGGCATCGGGCCATTCGTTCTGTTTCACTCCCGGAGCGGGGTTCTGCGACTAATATTATGCCGGTATGATTTTCCCGGGCCAGCCGGGCTGCTTTCTGGCCAATTTGCTCCGGGTTGACCTCCACCGGTGCCCGGGTGTAGTCAGGACTGCAGCCCAGAACAGCCAGAGCTCCCGCATCCAGAGCGCTTTCCAGGGTTGTAGACATATCTATTACATCCACAATCATAACCAGCATCCCTTCACGGGCTGCCTGCCAGGCTCCGCTGGCATCACAGCTGATGACTATTCTTTTTAACTTTTCCATAGTGCCCTCCACCTCCGGGGATAATTTCCATACGCGAGTCTCTCATCTGCATTACCATAGCTGCGGTATCTTTTCCTGCTATACGTGCAATATCTTCCCCCGACGCTTTTTCCATTATATGTATTTCGTTTTCAAAGCAGTTAAGCAGTTTTTCATGCATCCTGGGTCCCACTCCAGGCAGCTGCTTTAAAGGAACCCTATAATAGTAGGGCGGCCTTCCTACCGGGTGACCGGGTTGATCACGATCTTTAATTAAGGTAATGCGATCATAGACTCCGATGATCATCTTATCGCTGCCGCATTTCCTGCATTGCAAAACTGGCGGATCATCACTGGTTATTGTAGCACATGACGGACAATAACTGCGATGGTATTTTCCCAAGCGTGGGTCCATGCCAAAATTGGCAATTATTCGCCGTCCCTGGCTGTTTTCCACACAATATCTGAATTCCTCAAAATTCTTATCCCTCATACGGAAGAGATTGTATTCCCGGCCTACATTGGCTGACGAATGCGCGTCTGAATTGGATAGGAAAGTAAACTGGCGGGTCTCTGCAATAGTATCGGCCATATCGGTATCTGCGCTCAAACCCAGCTCGATAGCCGGGATCTGTTTCAAATCCTGCTTCATCACAGCTGACATCCTATCCACCCAGAACCCATAAACCCCTTTATGAGGAGTAAAAGCATGAGCCGGGCAGAGAATACCATCCCAGAGCAAGCTTAAATTCACCAATTCCCGGGCGTTCACCCTGGTCCTTTGAGTAGAAAGCTGCATATTATGAACCCGGCTGCTCATGAATCGTTGGTATTCTTTCAGACTTTTAAGATAGGGCAGGAAAATTATCCAGTGTACTCCCTCTAGGCTTTCTAATTCGCAGGCCGCTATCAAAAGCACTCCATTGCGGGCCAGAAATCCTCCCTGCTTCAGTTCACGAATTTCTCCGGCTAGAATCATCTGCTCTATTTCAAAGCTTACCGGCAATGTTCCGGCATCTACAATTCCCACCATGTCCAAACCCTTCCGGGGAGCATCCTGAAAGAGTACGGTTCTCAGATCAAGTTTGCGGGAGGCAGTAATCTTGACTGCCCGCCCGGCAGCAGCGCCGATGTGAATGTGCAGGTCTCCATAAATATTCAGCATCCTATTTGCCCAGATAATTCCGGACCGCATATTGAACCGCTATGATGCTCTTGCCGTCAACAATATGGCCGTTCAGTATATGCTGATAAGCTGTTTCCAGCGGTATTTTGCTAACTTCTATGAATTCATCCTGGTCCAGGTTCAAGTTACTTTCACTGCTCAGCTTTCTGGCTTCATAGATAACGGTTTTTTCATTACAAAATCCCGGAGCGCAATAATAGGTAATAATCTCCTGCCACTCAGCGGCGGTGAGACCG
>CAZBKS010000289.1:0-3788 GCA_964492475.1 uncultured Syntrophomonas sp.
TGTACTTCTTCCAGTTCTTTGATAGTCTCGCTTATTAATTCCTCTTCTTTTTCTTCCTCTGCTATCTCCAGCATATCTTTAATATATCCAATATTATTATACAGGTCCTGATAATGCTTTACGATATCCTGTAAATCGCTTATTTCCTTTAGTATGCTCTGAGCGTGCTGGTTGTCATCCCAGAAATCTGGTTTTACAGTCTTTTCCTGCAATAATTCGATTTTCTCTTTCTTCCCATCAATGTCAAAGAGAAGCCCTCATTTCCTGCAGACGGTTCATTATGTATGAGCATAGGCTCCTGGGGTCTTCTATCAACGCCATCTCCTCCAATCTGCTTTAATCCAAATTAGCTGATATTCTCTCTATCATATAATCTAATTTACCATAAATTATTACCGGGCTGCAGTACAATATACAAATATACCCGATATGTTGAAACTACTGTTTTAAGGTAGCACTTATCAGCACCACAATCTCATGAAACTTCGTTTCTACTGTATTAAGGTAGCATCCGTTGATATTTTTGTCAAATGCGACAGGGTACGACACGGGATAATTCTCAATCTCTCGCTTTTTTTTTAATAACTAAACTTTGGCAAGTGCCCACTAGCGAGTTTTATGCTTTGTCTGGGCAAGGAGTCCACAGGACCACCCCGTTAACGGGGCAACTGATGTGCCTCCATTTTCATTGCAGCACCAATAAGGGTGCAATTTGGGCTCGCTGCGCTCGAAATAAAAAAGAAGGGTAAGGCGGTTTATAGGGAGTAAACGACTAAATTATCAGGTATCATGTATGATGGCAATATTTCTACGTTGGCTAAAATAAGACCGGCCGCAACATTAATTACGACCAACGGGAGTATCTGTAGTGCCCGATAGGGTGCAACATTAATTACGACCAACGGGAGTATCTGTAGTGCCCGATAGGGTGCAACCTAAATAGTGACCAACGGGAACATCAGCAACCTTAATAGTGCAGTAACGAAGTGAATGCACATCAGTTGTCCCGTTTCGGGGTAGTACCCGGAGGGTGAAGGGTGACGGTGGGGCAAAGTATAATGCTCGCTACGCCGAAGCTGTTACCGTCCCCTATCGCATTTATTCGGATTCAATCCGGGGTGGTTCAAAATAATCATATTTCTTTTTCAGAATCACTAAATCCACCCTGCGGTTCATGGCCCGGTGTATATTGGTATCATTTACTACCAGAGGTCGATTTTCCCCATAGCCAATAGCGGCCAGGCGGTCAGCCGGAATGCCGCTGGCTTCACTTAAAACATGCACTACATTGGTAGCTCTCATAACTGACAGTTCCCAGTTGGAAGGAAATTTGCTGGTGTTAATAGGTAAATCGTCAGTATGTCCTTCTACCCTTATATAATTGGGTATTCCTACCAGGGGCTGGCCTACCTCTTTGATTATTTCCCGGGCAGCAGGAGTAAGTTCAGCAGAACCACTGCGAAAGAGCAGCGCATCTTTAAAACTGATTACCAGTCCTCGTTCCTGTTCATATATTATTATCTGGTCACCCAGCCGGGTTGTTTCAGATCCGGTGGAACCGGAGTTGCTTATTTCACTATCCCGGTTATCAACAAACTGGGTGATGAGTTCCTCGATTTCCTCCAGCTGGGCTTGATTAGCCTCTGCAGCAGATTCGGCAGCCTCCTGTTCACTGCTGGATATGCCTTCGGCCATAGAGGGACCCGGCGCCTCCAGCATGGTCATGGATTGCCCGGTTAATACCAGGCTCAGTGAATTGGCCACCGCCGAATATTTGGCTACGTCTACCTGACTCATGGAGTACATCAGAACAAAAAACACCATTAAGAGGGTAATCAAATCGGAATAGGTTATCAACCATCTCTCACTATTGGCTTCTGCCTCGCCGGACTTTTGCTTTTTCCTGGAACGACTCATATATTTACATCTCCATTTCCGCTGCCTGCTGTGCCTTTTTCTTAGCTTCGGCGGGTACGAAAGTAAGCAATTTTTCTCTAATTACACGGGGATTTTCTCCAGCCTGAATGGATAGAACCCCTTCTAATATCAGGTCCATCAATAATACTTCTTTATCACCTTTGATTTTGCATTTGCTTGCAAAAGGAATCCATAATACATTGGCACTGGCAATGCCGTATAGGGTGGCCAGGAATGCTACTGCAATAGCACCGGCTAATTCATCCGGTTGGGACATATTGCTTAAAACGTGCACCAGCCCCATTACCGTTCCAATAATACCCATGGTAGGAGCATAACCACCAGCGGTCATAAAGATAGTATGGCCGATACCCTGTCTTTTTTCATGTGCCTCGATATCCATTTCCAGCATAGTGCGGGTTAGGTCTGGATCAGTTCCATCAATAACCAGCTGCAGCCCGCGAGCCAGGAATTCATTGTCTATGTTAGCCAGCTGGCTCTCCAGGCTCAAGAGCCCTTCCCTCCGGGCCTTGTCAGCAGTTTCTACCAGTACTTCCAAAACATCTGCATAGTCTATCTTTTTATCCGAAAATACCTGTTTGAAGAAAGAACCCATGGTCTTAAGCTCATCCATAGTGAAACTTATAACTGTGGCTCCAATAGTACCGCCAATAACGATAATGAAGGCCGTATGCACCCACAGCATGCCCGCATGTCCTCCTTCCAGGAGGAACCCGCCTACCAAAGCGCTCACACCTAACAACAGTCCTATCAGAGTAGCTATATCCATAAATTAGACCCCTTTTCCACAACAATGTTTATATTTTTTCCCGCTGCCGCAGGGACAGAGCTCATTACGCCCAATTTTCTTGTCTTTGCGTATCGGTTTCTTAATGGTTTCTTCACTTTGACTGGTGGTAACTTTTCTTTCTTCCGGATTTTGCACTACTTTAAGACGCAATATATAACGAACCACATCCTCCTTAATACTGTAAATCATGGACTGAAATGCCTCATAAGCCTCGAACTTATACTCTATTAAAGGATCTTTTTGCCCGTAAGCCCTAAGAGATATCCCGTTTCTGAGCTGGTCCATGGCATCAATATGGTCCATCCACTTCTGGTCAATAATCCTCAACAGCAGAGCTTTTTCCAGCTGCCTCATGACTTCTGATCCCAGTTCCTGTTCCCGCTCCACATACAGAGCGTGAGTACGATCAGCCAGGAATTCTTTTGCTTCTGGGGCTGTCATGCCTACCAAATCCTGGGCTTCAAAGTCCGGGGCCGGCAACACGGATTGTTCGATATAAGTCATCATACCCGGCAGGTCCCAATCATCTGAATATTTGGCCTCACCCGCAAAAGTATCTATCACCGTATCTACCACATCATCGATCATACTGCTGACAGTCTCTTTCAAATCTTCTCCCAGCAGTACTTTGTACCGTTCTCCGTATATAACCCCTCGCTGTTGATTAATAACATCATCATATTCCAGCACGTTTTTGCGGATGCTGAAATTTCGATTTTCTACCTTTTTTTGAGCATTCTCTATGCCCCGGCTTATTATATTATTTTCAATGGGCATATCGTCATCCATACCCAGGCGATCCATTACTCCCTCTATAGTGGAAGCTCCGAAAAGCCTCATTAAATCGTCTTCCAGAGATACATAAAACCGGGATTCTCCATTGTCTCCCTGCCGGCCTGAACGCCCTCTAAGCTGATTATCGATCCGCCTGGATTCATGCCTCTCAGTTCCTAGAATATATAAGCCGCCAATCTCTTTTACTCCGTCTCCCAGCACGATATCAGTCCCCCGGCCGGCCATATTGGTAGAGATGGTAATGGCACTCGGTCTTCCTGCCTCG
>CAZBKS010000290.1:0-3787 GCA_964492475.1 uncultured Syntrophomonas sp.
GCTGCAATTGAAGGGACATCCGCGGGAAGTTTCGTAGTATACCACTCGGTGATCATAATCAGACATGTCTTCCTGGTATGGGGATGGTATACTTGATAAATCGTTGATCAAGGAGGGTGGTTCATTAATACTCATGGTATTATTACTACAGCGATAGCTGAGACCCTTGAGGTGAGTGTAATCGCTACCGGAAGATAAATGCTCCAAAAGTTCTTTTAAAATCTGCTCCCCTTCCCCGCTTATGATTATATCAACGGCGGTATGGGCATTCATGATGTGTTCAATATTATACGAGACCTCTGGTCCTCCCAGTACGATTACGCAATCCCGATCAACCTGTTTGTAATCATCGCACAATTCCATTATTTGACATATATTCCAGATATAACATGATAAACATAAGACCGCGGGGCGAATCCGATAAATCTCGGCCATAATACTTACCAGCCTATCGTTAATGGTAAACTCACGACATTCCAATATCCATTTTTCGTCCCGACAGGTTTTCTGCAGATAAGCCAGCGCCAGAGAAGAATGAGTGTATCTGGCATTTAATGTAGCAAGTAATACTTTCATTTTTGCAGCCCATGGATAAATCATTTACAAGCTGGCAAGAATTAATTCTCCGATTATATAATGTTTGGATCGGAGGCGGCTGGTTTAATATCCTGCCTGCGGAGGTCATCTTTTGTTGCCTGTATCTCATTTATAATGGGCCTACTCCTCTCCGACTATTTTTATTTCCGGCCAAAGGTCTACGCCATGTTTTTCCCTGGCTTTTTCCTGTATATAACTTATTAGACTAATTACATCTTCAGCGGTAGCGTTACCTTTATTTACAATAAATCCTGCATGCTTGCTGGAGACCTGCGCACC
This sequence comes from uncultured Syntrophomonas sp., assembly GCA_964492475.1. Classification (GTDB taxonomy): domain Bacteria; phylum Bacillota; class Syntrophomonadia; order Syntrophomonadales; family Syntrophomonadaceae; genus JAAYJK01. The sequence continues at coordinate 877 of CAZBKS010000290.1, forward strand.
GCCAATGGTAAAACCTTTAAGGCCTAAACCCTCAATAATGGGGCCAACAAAAAACCCTTCCGGTCTCCTGAAGGTGCTTCCCGCACTGGGGTGTTCCAACGGTTGTTTTTCGCTTCTGCGCCGGGCATAATCTTGCATGGTCTTAATAATATCGTCTCTGATTCCAGCTTTAAGATGCAGTCGCGCTGACAGAACAATGTATTCACCTTCTTGAAATATACTCTTTCGGTATTCGAATTTCATCTGTTCCCGGGTAAAAGTCCTGAAATTGCCGGCAGTATCTATGGCCAGTACCTCATAAACCAGGTCCTTCATTTCTCCGTTATATGCCCCGGCGTTCATAACCACTGCTCCACCCAGACTTCCTGGTATGCCTTCCGCAAATTCCAGGCCGCTCAACCCATGCTCGGCGGCTTCAAGTGCCAGAATGGATAGGCTTATTCCCGCTTCAGCATATATTTCCTGCCCGGCGATTGAAAGGCGATTAAGGCCATTTCCGAGTTTAATAACAACACCTCTGATTCCTTTATCTCTAACCAGAACATTACTCCCCTGTCCCAGCAAAATAAATGGTAAATTATTTTCCCGGCAGAAGGTCACCGTCTTACAAATATCAGTTATGCTGTGGGGCAGAACCAATACATCAGCAGGACCGCCAATATTAAATGTAGTATGATGTTTCATTTCCACATTATGCTTAATCTGATCCGCTGTTAAAATATCATTAAGCTTTGAATACATGTAAAATCTCCCATTAAGTTTATATGCTCATTCTATTTAAATATTTAAAACTTTATTCTTGATTAGTGAGCTGAATACCAGTTTTGCCGGCTTCTGGCATTACAATGATAGAAGGATTATTCCCATGTTTCTTATAGGCTATTCTTAATGCTTTTCTAATTCCATTCCAATACTTAAATTATCCGATGACACCAAAATTCTCATCACAACTGTGGTTTTCAATTCTATGTTTACTACATATGGAATTACCAAAAATCATCTGCTTTTCCTCTTCCGGGTGAGAACGGTGAATTCCAGGAGATGCCGGCAGAACAATGTTTTACGCCGGTATGCCAGCGTATTCCAAGTTGAATTATGAATCTATTATAGTTTATTGCTCCTTTATGCTAAAATCAACCCTGCCGCCCATGGTATGTTAAACAACTATAAATTAACAGGATAAATATTAATATTCTTTGTGATATAATAAGCAGTGATTTGATTGCAAGACAAAATGCCCATTAAGGGGGAGAAAATATGGATACTTCACAGATAAAACAGGAATTGGTAAGGCTGCTGGGCAAGGATAAGGTTTTAACCCAGGACCTTGATCTATTGTACTATTCATACGATAGTTCATTTCTAACGAAATTGGAACCTGCCCCGCCTAATGCAGTTGTATTCCCAAAATCAACGGAAGATGTGCAAAAGGTAGTTAAATTCGCTTATGAAAACCAGATTAATATTGTCCCCCGGGGGGCTGGAACAGGTGAAACGGGAGGATGTATCGCTGTCCAGGGCGGCATTGTACTGGATCTATCGACCTGGAACGAGATTGTTGAAATTGATATGAGAAATATGCAGGTCATTGTTAGCCCGGGGGTAATTCATGCGGCATTGAACAATGAACTTGCCAAATATAATCTCTTTTTTCCACCCGACCCGGGCAGCAGTATGATGTGTACAATCGGTGGAATGGTTGCCAATAATGCCTCAGGTCTTCGGGCTGTAAAATACTGGGCGACTGAACCTTATATACTGGGTTTGGAAGTCGTCATGCCCAATGGTGATGTTATAATTACTGGCGGCATGAAGGCCAGATGTATTAAAAATGTCTCGGGAATCAATCTGACCAAGCTTATGGTGGGATCAGAAGGAATACTGGGAATAGTTACCAGAATAAGATTGAGGTGTTTTCCTAAACCAAAGGCTCGTGGTATAGCCATGGCCGTTTTTGATAATCTGGATGATGCACCTGCCACAGTTATGGACGTCTATCAGGCCGGGATACTGCCATCTGGCATCGAAATCCTGGACAGTTCGGCCATCAAGGCGGTAAATGATTTTAAACCGGAAATTAAACTCCCAGATGCGGAAGCGATTCTGCTGTTTGAAGTAGATGGCAATCCGCCCAGCGTCGAATATGAGGGACAGGTAATACAAGAAGTGGCCGGGCGGAAGGCACGCACCGTTGAGTGGGCCACAGAACCAAAACGTATGACAGAGCTCTGGGAAGGAAGAAGTGTTACTGCCGCTGCCTCAGCCCGAGTACGACCTGATGGAAGCAGAATATTCGCCGGTGAAGATATAAGTGTTCCGATTTCTCGTGTAGCTGATACCTTGAGAGCATTACGCAATTTGGCCGACCAGCATGGCATACAGATTGTAAACTATGGTCACATAGGGGATGGTAATGTACATACCGCTCCCGTTATTAACCCGGAGATACCCGAAGAAGTCGAGAAAGTCATAAAATTTGTTGATGAAGTACATCTGCTGGCCATCGAAATGAATGGATCAACCACCGGTGAACATGGAGTGGGAGCTGTTAGACGAGCTTATGCCGGGCTTGAACACGGTAAGGCAGTAGAATATATGCGCAAAATTAAAGAAGCTTTTGATCCAGCAGGAATAATGAATCCCGGCAAAGTGTTTTAGGGAGTAGTGAGGTTTAGTTATGGATTTTAAAAAATTACCGCCCGTTCAGGAGCAGTTGATGAAATGTGTACGCTGCGGCAAGTGCCGGAGTGTCTGTCCGGTATTCTCGGAAGTAGGAATCGAGACTACTGCTCCCCGTGGTCATGTATTTATGGTGCAGATGCTGCGGGATGGTAAAGTCGAACCTACTAACGAAGTATACGAGAGATTGAGCCAGTGCCTGCTATGTGAGACGTGTTCAATAAACTGTCCG
>CAZBKS010000291.1:0-3782 GCA_964492475.1 uncultured Syntrophomonas sp.
CTTATACCGATAAAGATGGAAACCTGCAGTCGAAAATAGTACCGGTTTTACCGGAAGGGACCATCGTCAGCACTTCACGAAATGACGTGGAATATATCGTAACAGAATTTGGAGTTGCCAATTTGAGGTGGAAAAGTTCGGCAAACCGGGTTAAACAGTTAATCAACATTGCTCACCCTGACTTTAGGGATCAATTAGCATACCGGGCCGCAGAAAACGGTTGGTTGTAAGCATAAGGGTGCTGTGAATGGTCTTGACTTTCTTATCTTTTGTCGCCTGGTGCAGACTAATTTTGCGTCATTAATAATGCCATAATAATAATGGTGACACGTCGGCTGCCTGGGATCGGGGTGGTCCTGTCAAGGGCTCCGGCTCTGACAAAACATAATGCCCACAGGTGCGAAAGTCGAGTAATTGAATTAACGAACCCAAAATAGAGCTGGTTTAAGATATTATCTGCCAGCTCTATTTTCAAAAATAAAAGCCATTATTTTCAGGTTATAAACCCACTGGAATAATAGACTGTCAGCCCCAATATAATTAATAAACTATAATTTCAGGAGGTGCAGACCTGTATGCCGGGTAAAAAGCGAACTGCTTTGGTACTGGTTCTCGCATTCTGCTTGTGTATCCTGCTGCCTATTACGGTTCAAGCAGATGTGGTTGACGTGTCGGCTGAAGCTTATGTTTTAATGGATGCTGATTCAGGAAAAATATTGCTGGCCCAAAATGAGGATAAAAAGCTGCCGCCTGCCAGTATGACAAAAATTATGACTCTTCTGCTGGCATTGGAAGACCTTGAAGATGGAAAAGTTGGATTGAAGGATAACGTTGTAACAAGTGAGAATGCCTGGAAAATGGGGGGGTCCCAGGTATATCTGGAACCTGGTGAAGAAATGACATTTGAAGATATGCTGATTGCTATTGCAGTGGGATCTGCTAACGATGCCTGTGTAGCTGTCGCTGAACACCTGGAGGGTACTCACCAAAACTTTGTTCAGCGCATGAACCAGAAAGCCAAAACTATAGGGTTAAAAAACACCAATTTTATTAATGCCTATGGACTCTCAGCTGAAGATCATTATACAACTGCCCGGGATATGGCCATAATAGCACGCTATGCTCTGGATGTTCCCAAAATGTTAGAGTACACCTCTATAAAGGAGTACAATTTAAGACAGGGTGAATTCAAGTTGTTTAACACCAATAAGCTCTTATGGTGGTATGAGGGAGCAGATGGATTTAAGACTGGCTGGACGGATGAAGCAAAATACTGCTTAACCTCAACGGTAAAGCGCGATAATTTACGGTTAATAGCTGTGGTCATGGCATCCCCTGTTCAGCACGGACATTTTCGAGATTCTATGCAGTTGTTTAATTATGGTTTTGCCAGGTACAGCTTCAAGTCCTTTTTTGCCCAGGGAAGTCCCTGTGGTACAGTAGATGTGGGAAAAGGCATAGAAAATAGTGTCGAAGTAGTAGCAGGCGAAAATGCGGGAGTAATTTGTGTCAAAGGGGAAGAAGGGAAAATAAGCTATAAGAAGAGTCTGGCCCAATATATTGACTCTCCAGTGATTGAAGGGCAGAAACTGGGAGAGCTAATGATATACCGGGATAATGAATTAGTTAAAAAAGTGAATTTGAATGCAGCCCGGGATGTACAACGAGGGGGATTATTAAGGGAGTTTTTGAAGATGTTTGCCGAAACCTATCTTTTATAAATGGAATTTTGTGGAAGGAAATATCCCCTCCCTAGTAGAAATTCTCCTGTGTCAGGGGTAAATGCGGGAGGGGATATCAAATGGACATAGAGGTAAGGCAGGTTCGGAATACGCTGATAATTAGGGTTGAAGGTGAATTGGACATGCTGGTAGCTGATAAATTACGCAGTGACATTGATAAGAAGATGGATAATAATGAAATAAAAAACTTAATTTTAAACCTGGAGAAAGTGAGTTTCATTGATAGTTCGGGATTGGGAGTAATACTCGGAAGATATAAGAAGATAAAGAGCAAAAACGGCAGTATGTATATTGTTGGGGCCCGACCGCAGGTGGAGAAAATCTTATATTTTTCCGGGATAAATAAGCTGGTGTCCATGTATCGAAATGAACAGGATGTAATTAATATTCAGGGGAGGTGAATTCCAGCTCTGGCTGGGTCTATCATGAATGTAAGAAATTATTGTAAATTTGAAATTTTAAGCTTGCCGGAGAATATTTCCTTTGCCCGAGCATGTGCAGGTGCTTTTGCTGCACAGCTGGGATGTACGCTGGATGAAATTGAAGAAATCAAGCTGGTGGTTTCCGAGGCCGTTTCAAACTGTATTATTCATGCCTATGAAAACCGGGGTAACGAAATAATCACTGTTGTAATAAGCTTGCTGGATAACCGAACTCTGGAGATTATAATTGAAGACTATGGAAAAGGAATAGAAGATATTGCTAAGGTGCTGCAGCCTGCCTATTCCAGTGAACCAACCAGAATGGGATTAGGCTTTACTTTCATGAAATCATTTATGGACGATATGGAAGTCATCAGCAAACCAGGAGAAGGTACCAGCGTGCAGCTGAAAAGAAGCTTCATGATTAAAGACAAAGAAGCTTTCGCTTAAAGGGGGGATGATAATGTCCTCCTTAAATCCTTATGAAGAAAATGAAAAACTGATAGCCATGGCTCAGGCGGGTGATGAATCAGCGCGGGCTCAAGTTCATGAAGGCAATATTGGTCTGGTGTATATGGTCCTGGAAAAATTCAAAAATACTTCTTACGAATACGAAGATCTTTTTCAGGTAGGATCAATCGGCCTGTTAAAAGCTATAGATAAATTTGATTTCAGTTTTAATGTACGCTTTTCCACCTATGCAGTACCAATGATAATCGGAGAGATTAAGAAATTTTTACGTGATGATGGTATCGTAAAAGTCCAGCGAGGAATTAAAGAGACTTACAGTAAAATACGCTGGGCTCAGGACAGGCTAAGAGGTGAATTGGGGCGTGAACCCGGGGTGGACGAAATTGCAGATTTGCTGGGTATCGACAAAGAAGAAATTGTTATTTCCATAGAAGCCTGCCAGGTGCCAGCCTACATCAATGATGTTTTACCTCGAGAGGAAAATGACAATTTATCTATGCTGGATAGATTGACAGCCAGTGAAGGCAGTGCCATGATGCTGGAAAAGATCGCGCTTCGAGAGGCCTTGAGTACCCTTGACGACCGGGAGCGAGAAGTAATTCTGAGGAGGTATTTCAAGGACCAGACCCAGTCATTGATAGCGGGAGACCTGGGAGTTTCACAGGTACAGATATCTCGAATAGAAAAAAACGCTATTAAGAAGTTAAAAGGAATATTGGACACCTGATGTGCCTTCATTGTATTGGGGCATCATCAAGGGTGCCAGCTAGTGTTCGTGCAGGGATCGCTAATGATAAAGAAGTCCGCGATTGTGGCGTAACTGAGTACGTTGAGCAAGCGGGCTTTTTACTTTGCATCAGAAACATAATATGTTCCTATTTAGAGTGAAATATTACTATTCATGAAATAATCATCCTAAGTAGCACATGCAAAAGTGATAGCAACGATTGATTTCTATTTTGAATCTCAATTCAAATTGAAAAGGTCCCCCAAACCCGGTCCTGGTTGCAGACAATCCGCTTATCTTTATTGTTTTTTTCGTAGATTTTATGGTTATGTTGATACCCGGGATGATGAAACTTATCGCCGGCATATCTGCGGTGGTATAGATGAATTGCCTGAGCCGGAGTTTGATAATGGCGGCATC
>CAZBKS010000292.1:0-3776 GCA_964492475.1 uncultured Syntrophomonas sp.
TACCATGCCAGCAAAATATAAACTCATAAATCATAAAAAAAGGCTAATCCTTCGCCATTACAAAGAATTAACCTTTAAGTATAATATATAAAAGATGTCAGCTATGGTTGCTAAAAGCAACTCCTCTGCCAGATCCTCCGGCCCGTATACTTTGCCTCGGGTTGCAAACGATGACCCCAGGGTATCTATTCGATACTTTTATTTCAATATTTTGTAATTTTTTTGTATTATATTTCTATTAAATATAATATTTTACTTAGTACCCGAAGGGTGACGGCGGGGCAGAGTATAATACTCACCACGCTGAAGCTGTTACCATCTGCGATAGTTAATCAGTTTTGCCATCCATTAGATTATACTTTTTTAATTTACGATAGAAAACTGATTTGTTTAAACCCATAAGCTGTGCTGCTTGAGCTTTATTATTATTAGTCGTGAGTAAAGTATTGATAATCATGTCTTTCTCCAGACCTTCAATTGCTTTGTTTAAATTGTAGTCAGTAGATTTCCTTTTATAAACGTGATTATCGATATGGTTTAATGATGGAAAATGCACTATGTCGAGAATTTCTTCTCCATCGAAACAGGCGAAATTGACTGCTCTTTCCAATAAATTTTCCAGTTCGCGCACGTTACCCGGCCAGTTGTATTTGTTCAACAAATCCATGGCTGCCTCGGATATTCCAGTGATATTAGCTGCTAAAGTGAAGTTTATTCTTTCTATCAATACTGTAATAAGTACCGGTATGTCTTCCATGCGTTGCCGTAGGGGAGGTATGGCTAACCTTACCACGTTGAGCCGGTAGTAAAGATCTTCCCGAAAGAGCTGCTGTTTGACCAGTTCTTCCAAATCCCGATTGGTTGCTGCTATTACTCTAACATTAATGGGAATAGGCCGGGTGCCTCCAATCCTTTCAATGAACCTCTCCTGCAATACCGTTAAGAGCTTGGTCTGCATGTTCAACGGCATATCTCCGATCTCGTCCAGAAATATGGTGCCTCCTTTGGCCAGTTCGAATTTTCCAGGCTTTCCGCCTTTCCTGGCTCCTGAAAAGGCGCCTTCTTCGTAACCAAACAGCTCGGACTCCAGCAGGCTCTCGGGTAAAGCAGCGCAGTTAATCCTGACAAACGGAAAGTGTTCCCTATTGCTGGCATTATGGATGGCCTGGGCAAAAAGCTCTTTGCCGGTGCCGCTTTCGCCGGTTATTAAAAGGGTGGAGGTGGTAATGGACAGCTGATGAGCAATGGATTTTACCAGTATAAATTCCCGACTCCTGCCCACCAGATCATTAAAATACCATTTTGCTTTGTATATCTGCCTCACTTCTTCTTTATACAGGTATAATTCTTTCTCCATTTCCTGCAGTCTATTTACCAGCAGTTTAGCTCCGGACATATCTAGAAATAGACTCTGGCCGATAGCTCCGATGATTTCGCCATCTCTTAAAACGGGAGCCCGGGTAATTATCGTATCCTGACCGTTTACCTCCCATAAGTCCACTTCATGAATCTGCCCGGTTTCAATTACTTCCGGAAGTCTTGATTTAGGGGTTATTTCATGAATATGCTTGCCAATAACGTCTTCTATTCTTTTTTCCAGCATGTCCAGGTAGGTCTGATTCATGAAGGTTATGTAGCCGTCTTTATTCACTATCACGTAAATCATGTGCGGGCTTTGTACCAGGGCATCGGACATGGTGTTGAAGGTTTCCTGCACTTTCTTCAGCAGTATTTGTACGCTGGACATTTCCAGAAACAGGCTCTGGCCTATAGCTCCAACTATTTCACCATTCTTAACTATAGGGAGCCGGGTAACGATGGTATCCCGGCCCTTTATCGGCCAAATATCAGCCTTATCGATTTTTCCCGTTTTCAGTACCTCAGGTAATTTTGACTGAGGTGTTATGTTCAGGATATGTTTGCCGATAACGTCGTCTTTTTTAAGTTCCAAAATATCCAGGTAGGTCTGATTCATCATGGTAATGTATCCATCTCTGTCTACAATAACATAAGCCATATACGGACTCTCTATCAGGGCATCAAAAATCAAGCTTAACTCGAACTGGTCTTCCACTTAAATCCTCACCCCTATCTGACAAACGATAACTTCTTTTTTACTCTATCCTCTCAATTTATTATTAATATAACATATTTAATCGAATGGAGTTGCATTTTGGCACTCCAACTGCCACATGACGTGGTTGAAATGGAACAGGTGATGCATTTTGGTTTGACTATTGGAGTATGCATCTGCATACCTGGCTTTTAAAACTTGCTCGGCAGGGAATGATTCCGATAATGTCAGTCCTGGTTTCTATGGGCTGTTGCTTAAGTTTTTATCGGCGTCAGGACTTCAGGGTGGTGAAAAATGTTATGTGTGATACCGGAGGACATTTTATCCCGTTTATTATGAGTCAAAAAAGATTTTGATGAAATTTGCTTCCTGTAACTTATTTGTAATTGTCCTCAGGTATACTTCAAACTACAGAAGGAGTCAGCACAAATTGGGTCGGATTTGATCGACACTGGGGAGGTCACAGCCCCTGATAAATGAGAAAGCGAGGTAATTTTATATGATTATACTGGCAGTGAATGGATTAGGCCTTATCCTGGTAGGAGCCGGAGTGGTATCTTTTAGAAAGTCAAAAAATTCTGCTTTTGAGGAAGAGGTTACCATGGCTACCCTGCGGCGGTTAAAAAGACTATAAGTTTCATAAGGTCGGCTCTGTTTTTAATATGGGCTGATTGATGTGGCTTTGTGGGTTAAGGCAAAGCAGGCAGGAGCAGGCAGCAGGTATTCACTGGAATACTCAAAGACAAATTGGGACTGTGCATTTATATAGCCTGCATCCAGGCTTACATCGACAGGCACCCATTCCCCTTCAATCAATACTTCATTCCAGGCATGCAAACCTGTCATGCTATCGCTAATGTCCACCTCTCCGATCACTATACGGCAGGGAATTCCAGATGCCCGGGCCAGGGCAGTGAACAAAACCGCGTAGTCTTTGCATACGCCCCTTCTGGCCGCAATTATCTGGCTGGCCGGCAGCCAGGGCAGGTCTGCGTAATTACTATCATAAGCAATATTATGGGTAATCCAATCGTGAATTTTTTGCGTTTTTTCTCTGTCTGCCAGCCCGCTTAAGCCTAGTGCCTGGACTTGATCAATGATTTGCTGATGCTCGCTGTCGGCACAATGGGAAGGAGCAGTATAGCGGTTGTCAGCTGAGCTGTAATTATGAATTACAAATCGGATGCTTCCGTCAAATCTATACCTGTTGTCTCCTGCCCAAACCGTATATTCTCCGGGTCCAAAGCGAAGATATAGCTGGGCTTGAAAACTACCGTTAACAACCTCGACTTTATGTACAGTCAATTCATTATTGGGGCTTCGCATACAGAACCAGACCGCTGGTACATCAGCTGTGCCCTTTACCTGTATAACTCCATTAAGCGAATTTTGTACCGGAGATGTGATACGTATATAATAATTGTGATAACTTATATCATATTTAGCCTGGGTTGCAGGTGTGCAGCAGGTCAAAATCAATAAGATCAAGCATATTACGGGTCTGGTTAGATTTTGTATAATCGCTCACCTTCCTTTATATAATGTAATCGTATAAATCACCTGGGAAATACAGTATTTTTTTTATTTTTAATTTAAACCCTTTCTATTCCATCTTATTGTAAATATATACCATTTGCAATAGCCGGCTGTCAGGAGAACCGCATCAAGTAGTAAACCCTCTGCTGAGACTTCCCCAATACTA
>CAZBKS010000293.1:0-3764 GCA_964492475.1 uncultured Syntrophomonas sp.
CTTCATGGCAACGTTTATTATCTTCTGCCGCAATTCCCTCTTTTTTCTCTCCATTCGCCCTTCACCGGATATACTGTCTGTTTCCATAATTTGCACCTCCTGAAATTCCCCTTGCTGATTCTGCGGTATAAGTTACACACTGTAAATAATTATACATTGTGTATAAAAATATATCTTGTTTCCTACTTATTGTCAATATTTTTATTAGCAACAAGAGTATGGTTACGCAAAATCTATTGACAGGGAAAATAAAATAAGGTATAAATAAATTGTAACTATTACAGGTTTTATTTCATTACAAATATGGATAGATTATAAAATGGAGGTGCAGTATAAGTATATAGTAAAGGAGCAGATAAAAGATGGACATAAAAGAAATTGAAGGTTTTCTAAAGTTCAATCAAATAAAACCTTCCCATCATCGCTTAAAAATATATGAATATCTGGTAAAAAACAAAAACCACCCTACGGCAGATTTGATTTACAGGGAACTGGTTGATGAAATACCAACCCTTTCCAAAACTACTGTTTACAATACTCTGAACTTGTTTGTTGAAAAGGGTGCAGCGCAGTTGATTACCATTGATGAAAGCGAAAATCGTTATGATGCGGATATGTCTATTCACGGTCATTTCAAATGCAAAGACTGCGGGAAGGTTTTTGATTTTCCATTAAACTTCGCAGCTATTGATATGGGAGAACTGCAGAATTTTCAGGTAGAAGAGAACCATATTTATCTTAAGGGTCTGTGCAATGAATGTCGAATTAAAAAATTAAATGTTAAGAAAGAAGGGTGATTTTATGAAGAAATGGGTTTGTTCTATATGCGGTTATATACATGAGGGAGAAGCTCCGCCGGAACAGTGTCATCAATGCGGAGCGTCATTGGATAAATTCAATGAATATGTGGATATAAATGAGCTGCAGTTTGCGGATGAACACCGGGTAGGCATTGCCAAAGGCTTGGATGAAAAGGTGGTAGAAGATCTGAGGGCCAATTTCCTGGGAGAATGTACCGAAGTGGGGATGTACCTGGCCATGAGCAGGCAGGCAGACCGGGAGGGATATCCGGAAATAGCGGAGGCTTTTAAGAAATATGCCTGGGAAGAGGCTGAACATGCAGCCAAATTTGCAGAGCTCCTGGGAGAGGTACTTACTGCCGATACCAAACAAAATATAAAAATGAGGGTGGAAGCAGAACATGGTGCCTGCCAGGGCAAAAAGGATCTGGCTACCCGCACGAAAGAGCTCAATTATGATGCTATCCATGATACAGTCCATGAAATGTGTAAAGATGAAGCCCGCCACGGAGCAGGATTTGCAGGATTATACCAAAGATATTTTGGATAAACACCCTGCCCTATGGTTTGTTTATTTCTTATCTGCTTACACACAGTCTGCCGTCCCTTTGTTCCATTGGGGCAGGCAGATTATTACTTGGCACCCGCCACCAGGCAGATTATGAAATTCGGTGGTTCCCTCGTGAGCCTTGATGACCTGCCGGACGATGGTAAGGCCCAGGCCATGGTTTTGCAGCCCGGCGGAACTTGGGGACTGATTCAGGTTGTTAAGTACTTCCTGCGGGAAGCCTGCTCCGTTGTCGGAAACAGTAAAAGAGCAATTGCCCAGACCTTTTTCCAGAGTCATTTTGATCGCGCAGCCGTTTGAGTTATGGCGAATGCTGTTCGCAATCAAATTGGCAAGGGCGCGGCGCAGAAGCTCCTCATCGCCGGTGACTACAGCATTTTGCACGTCTTCACCGATCGTAACGTCAATCGCATAGCGATTATCAAGCCCGCCGTTTATAAATTCGGCGGCAACGCTGCGCAAGAGCGCAGCCAGCCCCACGGAGTTTAGCCGCAGCGGCTGCATGTCGTATTCCAGCTTGGAAGCAAAGTTTAAGTCGCTGACCAGGGTCTTGATCTGTTCGCTCTGCCTGCGGATAATACCCGCCTGCTCCCGCTTGTCTGGCGGCAGTTCGGAGTCGTCTTCAAGCTGACTGGCATAACCCATCACCAGCGAAAGCGGGGTGCGGATGTCGTGGGAAACACCGGCAATCCAGGTTGTGCGGGCATGGTCCCGCTGATTGAGAGCAGCCTCCTGTTTTATCAACCGTGCCGAAGTTTTATTGATCCCGGCGGCAAGGCCGCCTAATAGACCGCGGGTGGAAAGCTCCACTGGATGCTTTTCGGCCATATTCTCAATGCCCCTGGCCAGCGGTTTCAAAGCGCGGAACAAACGCATCCCGAAAAGCAACGCCAGCAGTATTGCCGCCAGGCCGTTTAAGATCAGAACGGCGGGAATCCACACCAGGATATTCTCCATTTCTTCATGGGACATTTCGATTTTATGCTTCCACGTGCTGCCCTTGGCGCTGCCCAGCACAAACAGGCCGTCCGGATGCCGCCAAGCGTAGACCGGATAGTCTTTTAAATACCAGCGGCTGAAACCTGCCACATCGGGAGCCGAGTACTTAAGCGGTACGTCGCCGGGCAAATTCCTGTTCCAAATCACCTGGCCGCTATTGTCCAGCAGCATGGCCCATTGAAAATGCTTGTCGATCTCACTTGCGGCGGATTCGGAAAGCGCATAAACCCCGTCTGTGTTAGTCAGGCTTTCCGCGAGTTGCGCTATACTGTAATCCCGCTCTTCGATTTCGCCCGTTTGCAAAATCCACGCGGCCCATACCGAAAAGTTGATGATGAGCAGAATAATTGCTATTCCGGCAGCTGACAGCACATAGCGGGACAGGATTTTCATCATGCTTTTCATTTACCCTTCGCTCCCGTCAGTTTATAGCCGAGGCCCCGCACGGTGAGAAGATAACGCGGAGCGGAGGGCTCCGGTTCGATCTTTTCACGCAGCCGCCGGATGTGTACCATCAGCGTATTTTCATAGCCGTACAGGTCATCGCCCCACGCGGCCTGGCACAGGCTGTCGCCGGTGACGATGTTTCCCCGGTTTTCGTACAGCTTTTCCAGCAGAGCAAATTCTTTTGCGGTTAGAGTAAGCTGGCCTCTGTTTGTTGTAACCGTGCCGCTGTTTAAGTCGACTTCTATCTCACCCAAACGGAAGACCGGCTTTTCCCTTTGCTTGAGTACAACCGGAAAATAGGCGCGGCTTAATACCGCCCGCAGTCTCAGCGTCAATTCGCGGGGCAAAAACGGCTTGGTAATATAGTCGTCCGCACCTAGCCCCAACCCGAGCAAGCGGTTTTCATCCTCGTCGCGCGCGGAAAGAAACAATACGGGAACAGCCGACCCGGCGCGGAATTCACGCATCAAAGAAAAGCCGTCCCCGTCCGGCAAGGAAACGTCCAAAATCACCCCGTCCGGCTTCTCCGAGGCAAAAAGTTCACGGCCCTGTTGGCAGCCGGAAGCGGAAATCACCTTCATAAAGCCTTCCCGCCGCAATATTTCACAGACCATCCTGCGAAGCTCCGGCTCATCGTCCACGATCAGCAGCTTGCACTCAAAAATGTCTTTCATAATAATCACCATGCCCATTATAGTATAGAAATAATATGATTTTGAGGTTTTCCCCCAAAATTAAGGTAAATGTAAGCTTAAGTACAGGCTAATGTCAGGCAGGCCTGCTATCATGTTCCCAGTTTGATAAAGGGGGGACATAAAAATGTCAGATATTATCACCACAACCGGCCTGTGTAAGCAGTATGGGCAGTTTCTGCGGGTAAAGGATCTGGACCTTAAAGTGCCGGATGGCGCCGTTTACGGCTTTCTCGGGCCTAACGGTGCGGGCAAATC
>CAZBKS010000294.1:0-3751 GCA_964492475.1 uncultured Syntrophomonas sp.
TGGCTTTTTCGTCCATTCTTTCCTTCCTCTCTTATAGCAGTATGCTGCACATTCCAAACATCCTCTGGCCTTTGCTGGGCCGGGATTTCTTTGTAATGTGCAGTTACCAAAACTTCCATTCGCGTCTTGTAATTTCATACCACAAATCGAAAAGTTTTTCGTTGTAGGGATCAGCGGGATCATCGGGGTTAGGAATCCATGAATCGAGCGCTTCCTGATATTTCTCGGGCTCCATAATAAAACAAATTATTTCCTCAACGCCCTTGCCGTCGTTGGCCTTTAGATCACGGCTACCTCCTGAATCAATATCACTATTTTTAAATGGTTCCATAAGTGCGTTTAATAAGTTTTTATTCAATAATCCACAATCATAAACAGCAACGACTTGGCTCTCCATAATTGTATAGCCTTCATTCCATCCCATTTATAATTTTCATCTCCTTCGCATTTATAACATTCCCCGCCCTTAAGGGCGGGATTAATCATATTCGTTTGGCCCTTGGTATTCCTTGCTTGGGGTCCGCTTATCCATTATTCGCATTGGGCACCACCTGGGACTGGTTTTAGGCAACTTATCCCCGTAGCATATTGTCCATCCATTGGCAGTGCATTCATGGTATAGCCTACTGTTGGTTATTAAAAATTTGCGAATTCTCATATTACACTCGATACACTTTGGTATTGCCATCAAACCTTTTCCTCCTTCCCCTGCCAGAGCAACTGGATATTGTCTGGTTTAAGGTACAGCCATTTTGTATCTGCATCTTCTACATTGGCTATGGCTTCATCAATCATAGTCATTTTTGCTTCGGTTTCATCGGCTCGGTGGACTATAATAGCTTCTTTTGTCGCTGGCTCAACAGGTGATCCCCATTCTCGCCTGCCATGATGCGATACAACAATGTGCATCAATTTCTCAATTTCCTCAAAAGAGATTTTCAGCGCATTAGCAATTTCTTGGATAATCAGGGTTCCGAATATTATGTGTTCGATGAGCCTTCCCTGTACTGAACGTTCTATAAAACCCCGTTCCCATGTATAGGTTTCAATTTTGCCTATATCATGCAGAATTGCCCCGGCTATGACCAAATCCATATCCAGGTTTTCCGGAGATTGCTTTGCCATGGTTACGGCCAGATTTAGTACGTTGAGCGTATGCTCTGCCAAACCACCTAGATAACCATGGTGGATACTTACTGATGCTGGCGCTACCTTGAACGAAGCTTCGTTGACTTCCAAGGTTTTAATGGTTAAAGCCTTGTTGCATCCGTCTTGAATTGTCTCCGCGGCCTTACATATCCGCTGGTATATCTGATTGACATCCTTCTGGATAACAGGAACAAATTGTTCAATCGGACATTCCCCGAGTTCAGCTAACTTCCAGCTGTTTATAGTAGCTTGCGGAGATCCCCGATACTCTCCAAGAGTTGCTTTAATTAATAATATATCCCCGATTTTAGGCGGCTCTCCGGTAAAATCCCATTGCTTTGCTGGTAATGCTTTTTTACCATTAAACAACGTCAGATTTAAATACTTAGAGCCGTTGCTTGCGGTTCCAATTTCGGCCTTTTTGACCAGAAAATATTGACTTACATTTGACACTCTATAACTCCTCCTTCCTTGCGTGGTTCGCAAGATATAATTTAAAATTTCTCATTAAAAAAGCCGCTTATTTGAGCGGCTCGGGGTTCGTTGTTTTTTGTATCATATTTTAATTGTACTGCGCAGCTATTGGCCTCTGGCATACACAAACTTTTTGAGAACCAATTTAGCCATGTTTTCGTCTAATGAGTCAATAATTTCACCGATTTCAGGCATCGAATCGGTAATGTTAAGCTTTTTGAATATTTCATCCGCTGTGTTCAAATCCTGTAGAATTTTTTCCATTTCGTTCATTTTATTTTCCTTTCTCTATGTCGCAGAATAACAGAATGTGCAGTTATTAACCTGTCCTTTCATGTCTTTCAACCCTGGCATTGATTGCTTTTATATAATCGCGCGTAAAACCTCGCCCCTCGTGGGCGAGGATGCAAGCGCACCCTCTATTTTGGCATCAAAGAAAACATTACATCAATTTCTGATTTTCGATATACTTTTGAATAGTATCTGCAGACACTGTACCTGCAGTACCCACGTAGTAGCCCTTACTCCATAGGCCAGACCCCCAGAATTTACACTTTTTGAGGTTTGGAAATTTCTTAAATATACATACTGCTGTAATGCTCTTAATAGTCTTAACCACTTCTGTAGAACTGATATACGGTTTAACTGATACAAACAGGTGAATATGATCCGGCATTACCTCCATTGACAATACTTCGTATTCGTAATGGACGCAGATGTTGTTAATCAGTTCTTTTAGATAGGTTTCTACCTGTCCAGTAAGAATTTGGTGACGATACTTTGGGCACCAGACTAGATGATAGTTAATGTTGTACTTACTATGACTGATGGCCTTCGTTTTAACTTGCATAAACACGCAGTCCCTTCCCATAACGTAGTATCTGGACTTTTAATGTTTTTACAGGTTTACTTAATTCAGCAAGCTTAATATATGCTCCCAGGTTCTGAACACCTTTAACAGTACATTCCTTTCCTTGATACAATATGGTATCGCCTGGCTGATATGGGTACCTCTTCCTGCGAATACTTACCCGTCCTGGCGATAACTTCTCACCACGATACTTACGCAGGTTTTCGGCATTAAGGTTTTTGTTACGGGAACGTCGGCCACAATTTAGTTCTTGGCCGCTGGCTTTCTCTCCAGTACGCTGATCAATGTACCTGGCATCGTAAAATTTCTGCAAGCTCCGATTATTTCGGCGTACCTGATCAATATTAATTGGTTCTGTCCTTTTCTGGTTAGTTCCTCCTGCAACACAAAAAGCATCGTTGCTATGTGATTTTTCCAATCCTAACTCAATCCTTCTGGTTTTGGTGATATAACCGTAGGTATGTTCACATCCCAATGTATTAACCAGCTTCCAGCGCACAACTGTCATAAATGTCTCAGCCTTAAATGGTTTGGTTTTGGGCTGCCAACCCCATAGTAATTTGCCTTCTTTGTGCTTTTCTGGCTTATGGCACTTGTCGCAGAGCGTGATTAAATTCCCGGGCCGGTCAGTACGATCACCTTTCCAATACCCTATATGGTGTACTTGCAGAACCTGTTCCTTTGACCTGTTACTGCAGTCAGGGTTTTGGCAACGGTGCCCATCACGGTGTAGTATGTATTCCCGCAGGTTCCAGTAACCTGCCTGTTCACCCTGCTGATACTCTTTGCCTTCTATCCCGGGATTCTTAATAGCCTGAATATCAAAACTGGCTACTTCTATTATTACCCGGCTTACTGGCAGAATAGATTCAATCTTCTCTATTAACCGGATATGTGTATCCAGCTTATTCTGCAGACTTGGAGCAAGCCAGCCTTCAGGCTTTTTACGATTGTCAAATCTCGGTGCCCGGTAACGCAGTCTGCTCCTCCTTTGTCTACGGTAGCTTGATCTGTCACGGTTACGTTCTATTTGTCCTTCCAGCAAATGTATTTCCCCGGCTAATATTTCTTCCTTTTCGGTTACTACGGAAAATCCTACATGCGAATAACCCGCATCTACACCCAGTGCCACTGCCTGGGTGTAATGTGTTGTTTCATAGGTTAGTTGAATTGTAAAGGGTTTAGCCTTAATTACTTTTGCTCTGCCTTCTTTCAGCATCCGACGCACCTTGCCGTGTCTTTTGGTGGGCATTAAAG
>CAZBKS010000295.1:0-3742 GCA_964492475.1 uncultured Syntrophomonas sp.
CTTCTCTCCACCACGAAAAGTCTTCTCAACCGTTGCACCAGTTTGAACATTTTTTAGCTTGGCCCTTACGAACGCTGCGCCTTTTCCAGGTTTTACATGCTGGAACTCAACCACCTGGAACGCTGCACCGTCCAGCTCTACTGTTACACCAGTTTTAAAATCATTGACTGATATCATTTTATCCCTCCATCAATAATTAATAACTCCTTATCTGAATGGGTTATGATCTCACAACCTCCATCCTTTACAATTACGGTATCCTCTATACGAATTCCTCCCCATCCTGAAATATATATCCCTGGTTCAATGGTGATAATCATATTCTTTTTGAGGATCTCGCTGCTGCTGAAAGAAACCCGGGGGGCCTCATGTATCTCCAGACCAACTCCATGACCGGTACCGTGTATAAAATATTGATCTAAATCATATTTTTTTAGACAATTTCTAATAGTCTGATCTATGTCTTTGCAGCATGCCCCTTCCTTTACCATACTTAACCCGGTTATCTGGGCTTCCAATACCGCCTTGTATCTATCGATCAGTTTCTGATCCGCCCTGGCTACTGCAACGGTTCTGGTCATATCACTGGCATAGCCTTTAAAAAACCCTCCGTAATCAAGAGTCAACATATCTCCGGGCCTGAGCAGCTTATCACCTGGTTGACCGTGGGGTAGAGATGCATTGACCCCGGAAACGCTAATGGTATCGAAGGATTCTTTATCACAACCGAATTCCTTTAAATAATATACAATCTGGTTGGCGATATGTTTTTCGCTAACATCTGCTTGGATTATGCTGCAAATTTTATCAAAAACCCGGTCCCCAATTTGAGCAGCTTTCCTTAAAAAATCCAGCTCTTCTGTCTCTTTAATCAACCTTAATTCTTCAACTATTCCATTTAAAGGAATGAGCTGAGCATTCAGACTCTTGCTCAGTTCCAAATACCCATAATGAGTAACAACCTGGCTTTCGAAGCCTATATTTTTATGCATTTTGCTCAAGTTAATTAACTCTTCCCGGCCAGGTGGTTTTTCCAGCCGCAGCTCCCAGCCCGGACATTCCCTTTGAACCTGTTCGGTATACCTTGAATCAGTAATAATATATTGGTTTTGCCCGCTTACCAGCAGCACCGCATCGCTGCCGCCAGTAAAGCCAGACAAATATCGTATATTTTCTGCTTTACTTACCAGTATGGCATCCAGTTTATTTTCTTCTATTTTATTTCGAATTTTTATAATTCGACTAGTACTCATCTCTGTTCCTCATTTTTACCTATAAGTGCTTCACATGCTGCCAGTAAAGCCAGTTTGTAACTCAATCCACCCAGGCCGCATATTTTCCCGGCTGCTATAGGAGATAATAAGGACTGCTGACGGAAGGACTCTCGTGCATCAAGATTAGATAGATGGACTTCAATAAACGGGATTTTGACAGCTTTTAATGCATCATAAATGGCAATACTGTAGTGGGTGTAAGCAGCAGCATTAATGAGCAGATAATCCGCGTTGCCTCTGGCAGAATGGATTTTATTAATTAAATCTCCTTCATGATTGGATTGAAAGAATTCTATGGCGATACCTTTTTCCGCAGCTATAACCTCTAAATCCTTATTTATTTCCTCCAGGGTGGCTGTTCCATATATCTGGGTTTCCCTGGTTCCCAAAAGATTGAGATTAGGTCCGTTTATGACCAGTATCTTATTTTTCAAAGCACTCTCCTCCTTATTATTCCCCAGCTATACTTAATTCTTTAATCCTTATACTGGGGGCGCCTTTACCGCCATAAAACCTGAAATTGGATGCTACCGCATCAATATTTTGCAAAACCTCAGCCATGTTGCCGGCCATGGTTACCCCTCGCACCGGATAGCTTAATGCTCCATTTTCAATCATGATGCCTGCTGCTCCTACTGAAAAATCCCCGGAGATTGGATTGGCAGTATGCATTCCCATAACTTCTGTTATATACAAGCCTTTGTCGATTCCATCCATCAAGCTGTCCTTATTCTCTCTTCCGGGCACCATAATAAAATTGGTACTTCCTACCGAAGGCAACACTCTAAAAGATCCCCGCTGGGCATTACCGGTAGATAAACCTCCATCTTTTTGGGCAGTATAACTATTGTGCAAATAAGTATTTAAAATGCCATTTTCTATAATAGTTTTTGTCTGAGCCGGAACCCCTTCACTGTCAAATCGGCTGCTGGCTATACCCTCCTCCAGGACAGCATCATCAATAATTGTGCACTGGGATGAAGCGACCTGTTTCCCAATTTTTCCGGCAAACATGGATTTGCCCTTCTGTACTGATTCCGCATTTACCATGGATGCAACTATCCCGGAAAATCTGGTCGCAACATAGGGTTCCAATATTACCGGCATGTGCCCCGACCTGATAGTTCTGGCATTTAAAGCCCTGATAGCATTAGCCGCCGCCTCTTTGCCTACCAGAGCTGCTGATAAGTCTTTGGCCTTTCTGACCGACATAGTCGAAAAACCATTTTGAGCATCATCGCCTTCTTCGGCTACCAGGAAAATATATATGCCGCTGAAGTTGCCAGTTTCGTAAGCATATAAACCTTTGCTGTTCATTATTAAATTACAATATTCAAGGTCATCATAACCAGATCTTTCTATTATGGAAATGCGCATATCCACACTTTTGGCAGAACGTTCTACTGATCTGGCTATTTCAATTTTTTCTTCCAGGCTCATAGCTGCCGTGTCCTGATCAAACAACTGAAGATCAGGATACACTGCTTTCTCAGGCAGTATCTGGTATTCATCCTGGGTCGTGAATACTGAAATATTGATGGCATCATTGACAGCATTCTTTACCGCCTTATCGGATAAATCACTGGTAAATGCAAAACCTGTTCGTCCTTCTTTAATAACCCTAACCCCAAGCCCGGTTTCATCCGCCTGCTTTAATGTCTCCACCCGGCCCTCGACGATTTCTATACTCAGTTCTTTAGCATGCATAAGAAAAGCTTCTGCTTCTACTCCGCTGCGCCTGGCTTCATCAAGAGTTTTTTCCCCCACCATTCTAAGAATTTGTTCCATACTACGGCCTCCAACATCCTTATTAAAACCCCAGGGTTGCCTGAGGCGATTCCTTCGTTAATGTTCCTCCGGCTTTTCAGTAAATATTAAAACCGCAGGCAGCTTCATCTCTTAATTTCCATTGCTCAGCATAGTACCCCCGACGGTTAATTCCTTTATGCGAATGGTTGGTTGGGCGTCTGAAACCGGTACTCCCTGACCATCTTTGCCGCACACCCCTATGCTAAATCCCAAATCATTTCCCACTTTATCAATATTAGCTAATGCCAATGGCCCATTTCCGGTAAGAGTTGCACCTCGGACCGGGTATTTTATTTTGCCATCTTGAATCATATATCCTTCCTGAACATCAAAAACAAAATCGCCATTGGTAGTATTAACCTGACCTCCGCCCATTTTCTTAACCAGCAAGCCCTGGCTGGTGGCGGCAATAATTTCTTCCGGATTATCCTGCCCGGGTAATATAAGAGTATTGCTCATGCGCACCACCGGCTTATGCTGATAAGACTCTCTGCGTCCATTTCCAGTTGATATTCGCCCATCTTTTTGCGCTGTCAGCCTGTCATACAGATAATTTTTAAGTATGCCATCCTCGATTAATACCGTTCGCTGCCCAGGAGTGCCCTCATCATCAAAACTGAAGGAACCATATTTATTCCCAATGGTAGCGTCATCTACGA
>CAZBKS010000296.1:0-3702 GCA_964492475.1 uncultured Syntrophomonas sp.
GCAAAGAGGAGTTGGATGACAATCTGGGCGTCATAGCCAAAAGCGGTTCCCTGACCTTCAAGGAGGAAAACGAAATAAAAGACGGCTATGATATCATCGGACAGTTTGGAGTAGGGTTCTATTCAGCTTTCATGGTATCCGATACCGTAACGGTCATCAGCAAAGCCTATGGCAGCGATGAAGCTTACAAATGGCATTCCAAAGGCGTTGAGGGCTATACTATAGAAGCATGTGAAAAGGAAACTTTTGGGACTGACATCATTCTTAAAATCAAAGAGAACACCGATGATGAAGAATACGATCAATACCTGGAAGAATACCGGGTTAAATCCCTTATCAAGAAATACTCTGATTTCGTAAGATATCCCATAAAAATGGATGTCACCTCCCGAAGGCTCAAAGAAGGCAGCGAAAATGAATATGAAGATCATGTAGAAGAACAGACCATCAACAGCATGGTTCCCATCTGGAAGAAGAATAAAAATGAGCTTTCCCCGGAAGATTACGAGAACTTTTATACGGAAAAACGCTACGGTTTTGACAAGCCGATAAAACATATCCATATCAGTACCGAAGGAGCAGTCAGCTATAATGCCATTCTATTCATACCCGAAAAACCGCCCTATGATTTCTATACCCGGGAGTACGAAAAGGGTCTGGAGCTCTATTCCAACGGCATATTAATCATGAACAAGTGCGCCGATCTGCTGCCGGATTTCTTCAGTTTCGTAAAAGGAATGGTTGATTCAGAAGATCTGTCTCTTAATATATCCAGAGAATTGCTGCAGCATGACCGGCAGCTGAAGATCATCGCCAAGAATATAAAGAACAGAATAAAGACCGAATTGACGAATATTCTGCAAGAAGACAGAGAGCGTTATGAAGAATTTTATGAGTCCTTCGGGAGACAGCTGAAATATGGAATCTACGAAGGTTATGGCATGAACAAGGATATGCTCCAGGACCTGTTGATGTTTTATTCTTCCCGGGAAAAGAAAATGGTCACCCTGGATGAATACGTAAGCAGGATGCCGGAAGAGCAGAAATATATCTATTATGCGGCCGGAGAATCCATAGAGAGAATTGAAAAGATGCCCCAGACAGAATTAGTGGCCGATAAAGGCTATGAAATCCTGTACTTCACTGATGATGTAGATGAATTTGCCATCAGGATGCTGATGACTTACCAGGAAAAAGAGTTCAAATCCGTGTCCAGCGGCGATCTGGGGATCGAACCCGCAGCAGATGCAGATGACACCTCTGACCATGAGCAGGATAAAGAGCTGTTTGACTATATGAAAAATATCCTGGCCGATAAAGTCAAAGATGTCCGGGCCTCCAAACGGCTCAAGCACCACCCGGTCTGCCTGGCCAACGAAGGCGAGCTTACCATAGAGATGGAAAAAATACTGAACGCCATGCCCAGTGACCACAAAATGAAAGCCGACAAAGTCCTGGAGATAAACAGCAGCCACCAAGTATTCAAATCCTTGCAGGAAGCTTTTGAAAACGATAAAGACAAACTAAATCTATATACCAATCTCTTATACAATCAAGCCCTGCTTATCGAAGGTTTAACTATAGATGATCCGTTGGAATTCACCAATGATATCTGCAGTATAATGAAATAGCGGTGGGGATAACCCAACCTGTTCTCGGGCTAGATACGAAAAAAAACAGACTCTCTGCCAGAGTAAGCAAAAAAAGTTTAGCGCAAAGCAACCGGAAAGCCCGTGATTGAGGCATACATGAGGTACGTCGATTGAACGTGCTTCTTATAAATTTATGAGCTTACGCGAACATTAATTGTGGTCCTGTAGGCATTCAGAGTTAACGTAGCTATTAGCCTTTTAACGGCCTGAGCCGGCGGGAGCCGCCGGCTTCATTATGTTGGATTAATAATTCCTATTCCCCTGCGATGACGAGGCCTGCCTGCTGTTAAACAGATGTTTTAGGTTCATAAAGTCAGAGTAATCGTTCCCAACGTCTTGATTTATCAGGTAACAGGAGGTATAATATCTTTCGTGACAACAAACGGGCCATTAGCTCAATCAGGCAGAGCAGCTGACTCTTAATCAGAAGGTTGAAGGTTCGATTCCTTCATGGCCCACCAGCTAGAATAACAAAACCACGCAGCTTTGCGTGGTTTTTTGTTTTCTGATTTTGCCTATAATTTCTTAAACGGGTGGCAAAAATCGCATAAAAAAGCCAGCTTTGTAGCTGGCACCGGCTAGACAGTCCGCTTTTTGCGATACCTGCTATTAATACTATTATTACTTCTCAACTATTTAATGTTTAATATAAAGTGTCATGAATACATTTAATATACTTTGCTTCAATATTATTTCCCTGTTGATCATAATAAGCAGCTTTTTTAAGTTTATGAATAACTTCTTTTAATAATCGTATTGATCCCAGGATTTCAATAGCACAGAGTTTATAGAATTCTGCTGCTCTTTCTTCCAGGCTCTTGCACCTATAAGAATCTTTGTTGCAGTTAAAGGAACAGCCGCTTTTATCAAGGATTCTATTAGCTCTCTCTTCTATACAAATGCCCTTTCTTACTAATTCCAAAGATTCTCTTAGATTATCTCGTGCCTGGATAACGTAGGATAAAGCTTCTTCTTCCAATTTGTCACTTTCTTCGACTAGTTCTCCAGCTTCTGATAGTAATCTATGAAATTCATTAATTACCAGATCACAGTTTACTGGGTAACACGGTTCATGAAGACAAGGGTATGAATATCTTTTATTCATAAATTTTCTCTCCTTTGGTATATCATCCCATTTGTGAAGTTATCTTATCTTATGATTTCTAATCGATTCTGTTAACAATTGATGATATTATTTTTCTTTTTATAAATCAAAGTGTCGGAAGAAGAGCTTGCTTTTTTCGGTGGTGGGCGACTACGTTGGTCCCAGGAAGTACCGACCTGGATCTGGTCAACGCCCTGGCGGTTTTGCGCACGTTATTTGCAGGAGAGCCGCAGCAGGGTGGGAACCCACCCGGCGATTCTAGAAATGAGGGCGCAGTTCGGAATATGTCTGGCCGGGAAATTCATGGACTTTCCTCCATCCGGACTGCAACTGCAATCCCTGGTTCAGCTGGTGTCTTACCTGCAGGAAGCCTATAAGACCGATCTTGAAATACTGCCTAGAGGAACTGGCCGGAGCCAGTTGCCGCCTGCAACCAGGCTTTGTATAAATGATACTCCATTTAAATATTGATTTATTATTACACAAAACTTAATATAACCTCTTCTCTAAACATTTTATTTTAATATTACCTGTACCTCTTTACCAAGAGATTTAGCAACCTTAATTAAAAAGTCTAGCGATGGATTGTACGTTCCACTTTCCAGACGGCTGATATTAGATTTCTGTGTCCCAACTCGAAGCGCCAATTCTTCCTGCGTTATCTTTTGGCTTGTTCTCGCTTCAATAATTTGAGATATCACATCATAGCGTGGCTTTAACTTTTCATATTCTGCTTTGAATTCTTCATCTTTCATCAAAAGGTCTTTCACTTCAGATAATTTGGCTCCTGCCTTACTCATTATCACACCTTCTTTCATAATCACCTTTTATTTGTTATCATTTACGATAACATATTTCAAGTACTTTTTGCTTTTTATATCAGGGTTTTATTTTTCTTTTCAGCGGCCATCTTCTTTATTAAGGTTCCGGGTTATCCGTTTTAAT
>CAZBKS010000297.1:0-3691 GCA_964492475.1 uncultured Syntrophomonas sp.
CAATTGAATAAATACCAAAAGTGATTGGCCCCACCAGTAAAATGAACAACCACCAGTTGATTAAACTCCTATCAACGTCTCTCCGCTCTTTTATGCTGTTCTCCAACCTTTGTACCGTTTGAATCATCGTACTTATGCTTTTTGGTTCTATCCTGCCAGCTATCATCGCTGGTTCCGGAGTTTGCCCAGCTGCCATTGGGTCTTGTGGCACAGGCGCTCCCCCGTATGCATTGTCACTCATAGTTACACTCCTCATCTCCCAAACTTATGATTAATTAAATCCAATCTTTTCCTGCCAACTATAATAAGCTCGTATCACTCCCCCTTTCCAATTTCTTGAGAAATCACCTCCATCCTATTGCTTGCCCTATACCATTTGAGAAAGTCCCGGCTTAAAACTTAACGCAGCTTTTGAGCAATAAGCTGGACAGCAGGCAGCAGCAACCGTTTTTGCTTGTCAAGCTATTTCTCAACCTGTATGAAACACGCCCCCCCGCATGATTCCCTTTGGTTTCAATCCGGCGTTAGCCTCGCTCCTGATCTTATCGGATGGAGCGATGGAAGCACCTGCTCACAATAATGTTCTTGATCATAACTGGGCATAACCTGCTCCGGCAACTCGGCTGTTTGAGGCAAGTCCCTCTTCCTGTCATTTATAAATTTATTTACATAAGGCAGGACTGAGGTATAATAAAACACAGGATAATTATACTAAATAATTGATTTTATTGACAAATATGTGCTTATTATCCTTTTTATTCGATTTTTAGTCATTTTTTATTTAGTTAACGTAATAAATCCAAATAATAAAAAATCTGCTTGTGTTAAGGAATAATCAATCATGTCAAATGAGCAAATATCTATAATAATCGAAAAAGGCGAGCCTTATGAAATCCATACCCGCATCAATCTATCTTCAGGGCAGTTCTTATTTGGAAGAGCCTGGAATAATCATCAACCGGAAATTCCTTTTACAAACTTATATATTTCCAAACGGCATGCCCTCTTATCGGTATCTGCCAGAGAAGTTACTATAACTGATTTGGGAAGCAAACATGGTACCAGCATTAATAATTATGTGCTTGAAGCCCATCATCCCTATCCTTTAAACAGCGGAGATACTATAAATTTAGCTATGGGAACAGCTTCGATTATATTTAAAAAGATCTACACGAGTGATATTGAAAACACTGTTGATTTCAAAACCGGCCTTAAAGGATATGATAATACTCTGCCATTGATTATTAAGCCTCGAAGCAGAGAAGTCTTGTTAAATGGGAAACCTATTCCCCTTTATGGCAAAGAGCTCGAATTACTAATTATGCTGTACGAGAAGGCCGGAAAAGCAGTTAATTATGATGAAATAAAAATCGCTATCTGGCCCGAGCGACTATTAAGCTCTGATGATCATATCCCCGAGGTAAGCAATCAAGAAATAAATGCTCTGATATATCGTATACGCAAACGACTTAAACCATATAGTAAGTGTATTGTTTCAGTACCACGTTTTGGATACAGGTTTGACGTTTAAGCCGATCGATAAATTAGCAATATTGACTATAGTGTTATGATATTCAATTAAGGCCGATGATAAAATGGAATATGTATGATATTTCCATGATAAAGCAATGATAAGTTGATAATAGATATATGTGGTTTGAAAAAACCTGTCCATGCTAAATACGTTGGCGCGCCTTTTATCATTTCCGGGTACTAACCGTGTAAAGAACCAGCGCCTGAACATGCATAGGTTTTATCAAGTGATATTGACCAACAAGAGAGGCGTCCATTAAGTCCTGGATCAGCCCCTCTTGATTCTCTTATTTTCCATTCATAAAGAAATAGCGTTCTTTACCGTAGTATTCGTAGAGGTGTTCCAGGGTTTCGCCAAATCTCTGGTAATGGACGACCTCCCGTTCCCTGAGAAATTGCAGGGCATCTGTAACTCCTCGGTCATCTGACATTTGTATCAAGTATTCATAGCCAACCCGGGCTCTTTGTTCGGCAGCCATATTGTCGTGTAAATCCGCTATGGGATCGCCTTTGGATTGAACATAATCAGCCTGCCATGGCACACCGCTGGCATTGGCGAAATAGATGGACTTGCCATGATCGGCATAATATCCGCTGCCGCAGCACTCATCGATCTGTTCGATAGTGGCATCCTTGATCAGGTTGTAGTAGAGTGCAGCTATTATTTCCATATGAGCCAGTTCTTCTGTGCCGATATCAGTTAATACAGCTCTGGACATGCCGGTAGGCATGGTATATCGTTGGTTCAAATACCGCAGCGCAGCAGACAATTCTCCATCCGGCCCTCCGTATTGGGAAAGAATAAGCCTTGCCAGCCTGGGGTTGCTTCCATATACCTTAACCGGATATTCAAGTATTTTTTCGTAAATCCACATTTAGCTCTTTTCTCCTTTCTCAAGCGAAATTAATTTCCCAGGGCCATGGTTCTTCCACCCAGCCGGCCGGGTATTCACTTAAGGAATAGCCAAAGTTGGCTAATGGGCCGTATTTCTCATCGTACTTCTCTTTTAAATACATCAATCTGCCCACAACTTCATTGTACATACCTAAAGCTGTTTGATCCTGGGGCTGGGCATCCAAATACAGGTTTAAATCGATGGCAGTGAATTCTGCCTCCATTATTTTCAGCAGCAGCCGTCTCCTTTTATCCATTAGTCTGATCCCTCCTTTTCGGCTTGTGTATCCTGTTTCTTATTTAAATTCCGGGGATTGTAAGGACTGTATAGCTCAGGGAAAATTGTACCCTTTCGCAGGGCCTCATCCTCGGGCCAGCTCTCCATATGCTTATTTTCATTGCAGGTCGACGACTCATCAGGTCTTTTCGAGTTCATGTCAATCCTCCTCGTATAATAATTAGGGGTAATAAACCCAGCTGCATCTGGTTTTATATTGTAATTTATGTATGATTTGGCAATAATGTGTGTGCTTGTCGAATTCAGATGAAACAGCCTAAACTGGAAGGCACTAATGCATACTGGACGACCAGGGTACATATAGACGGAATTACAGACACATAGATATTCAACAAATGGGAAAGGTAGAGTAAAGCACAAAATAAGATATAAGGTGATCATATGACAAATTCACAGGCTGCCGGAACAGCTGAAGATTCGATTCAGCCATTGCCGCAGGAGCATTTTGATGAATTGGAAAAGTTCATTGTTGATATGGGAGATACCCAGGGTGCCTTGATAGAAATACTCCATAAAGCTCAATGTATTTTTGGTTACCTGCCTAGGGAGGTACAGCTGTTTGTTGCCCGGAAATTAGGCATACCGGCTGCTGAGGTTTTTGGAGTAGTCAGCTTCTACTCATACTTCACTACCGAGCCGCGAGGAAGGCACACTATCAGCGTATGTATGGGGACAGCCTGTTTTGTAAGGGGCGCAGACAAGATCATAGAAAGGTTTAAAGAAAAGCTCCACGTTGAATCCAACCAGATAACTGAAGACGGTGATTTTACTTTAAAGGATGTACGCTGCGTAGGAGCATGTGGGTTATCCCCCATTGTAATGGTAGATAACAAAGTGTACCCCAGAGTAGAGGAAGAAAATCTAGACGATATTATAAATACCTATACTAGCAAAGGGTTATTATCATGAAGATATGTTCACTGGATGACCTCCGGCAAATCAGAGACGATCGGAGAAACCTGGCT
>CAZBKS010000298.1:0-3667 GCA_964492475.1 uncultured Syntrophomonas sp.
TCAACTGGTATTATTATTATTTTTCCCATATAATCGCGATTTTTACAATTTCCACATCTAAAACCTGGTTACAATATTTCCGCTATCTGTAAAAATCGGGCTGCTCTCTTATTTTAGGAATTGCCATAAATACGTATATTGTTGATATAGCAGCTATTATTGATTTTTTACTGCTATTCTATTTTGATATACTTGGGCAACCTATAACTTGCCTGAACTAATTGGCGGTATGCCGTAAAATTGCGGTATGCCGCCTTTCCTTGCCTATTTTACTTTTTTTATACCTTCCTGGCATCTATTTTGCTATATACCCTTTATAAGAAAATTTACTGCATCAAATGCAGTGTACCTAAATACTCTTGCAAGGATTAGGAGGTGAAAACCCGTTCGCAGTATTCATCGAGGAATTTTGTTGATTGATTAAAGGAGGTATAAGTAAATGGCTATTAATACAATTGCAATGCTGGGAGCCGGTACTATGGGACAGGGTATTGTCTGGGCACTGGCCGCCGCCGGGAAAAAAGTCGTATTATATGATATCAAACAGGAATTAATCGACAGAGCAATTGCTTCCATTGGAAAAAGTCTGGCCAAAGCTGAAGAAAAAGGCAAAGCAGCTCCGGGGACTAAAGACGCGGTACTGGGTAATATTATTGGGGTTAGTAAATTAGAGGATATAAAAGATGTAGACTTCGTGATAGAGGCGGTTTTTGAAAACATGGCGGTCAAAAAAGAAGTCTACACCAAATTGGATGCCTTATTGAATCCGGAAGTCATTATTGCTACCAATACTTCTTCTCTTTCTATTACTGAAATCGCGGCTATTACGAAAAGAGCGGATAAGGTTGTCGGTATGCATTTCTTCAATCCTGCCAATGTAATGAAACTGGTCGAAGTTATTCCTGCCCTGCAGACCTCGGAAGAAACCATGAAAATTGTTACTGATCTATCTATAGAAATTGGCAAAAAACCAGTAAGAGTAAAAGAAGGTCCAGGTTTTGTGGTCAACCGTATCCTGGTTCCGACCATTAACGAAGGCTGTTTCATCCTGCAGGAAGGACTGGCCAGCGCTGAAGACATTGATACGGCTATGAAGTTTGGGGCTGGATGGCCCATGGGACCACTCACCCTGTGCGACCTGGTAGGTGGAGATATCGCCCTGGCAGTAATGAATACTTTGTACGATGAGACCGGGGATCCAAAATACCGCCCCTCCGGCCTGCTTAAACAATATGTGCGGGCCGGGTGGCTGGGCATGAAAACCAAAAAGGGCTTCTACACTTATTAATATCAATCTTTGGTTTGAAACAGTATACTATGACCCCGAGGAGGGAGATAAAGAGATGAGCTTTGAAAACATCATTTTGGAAAAAGAAGACTACCTGGCAACTTTATATATCAACCGCCCTAAAGCACTCAACGCGCTTAATAAGGATACTTTAAGCGAAATCAGGGTTGCTGTTCAGGATATCGCCGAAGATAAAAATATAAAAGTTGTAATTGTTACCGGCGCAGGAGAAAAGGCTTTTGTGGCCGGAGCTGATATCGCTTACATGCAGCCCCTGTCAGCAGTGGAAGGCCGTGAGTTTTCGGATTATGGCGAAAAAACCATGCGTATGCTGGAGCTGTTGGAGAAACCGGTTATTGCAGTTATCAAAGGATTTGCCCTGGGTGGCGGCTGTGAGCTGGCCATGGCCTGTGATATCAGGCTGGCGGCTGATAATGCTCTGTTTGCCCAGCCGGAAGTGGGCCTGGGGGTTATCCCGGGCTTCGGCGGCACCCAGAGGCTCCCCCGCCTGGTCGGAGAAGGGCGGGCCAAGGAACTGACCTACCGGGCCAATACCATCAATGCCCAGGAGGCTTATCGTATCGGCCTGGTCAACCATGTTTATCCCGCTGAACAACTAATGGATGAAGCCAAAAAGATAGCCAGGGAAATTGCTTCCAAGGCTTGCCTGGCAGTAGGATTTGCGAAATTTGCCATTGGCAAAGGTATGCAGGCCGACCTGGATACTGCTATGAGTATCGAGTCCGATATGTTTGGTATGTGTTCTTCAACCTTTGATCAAAAAGAGGGAATGGGAGCTTTTCTGGAAAAAAGGAAGCCCTTATTTCAAGGAAAATAAAACGTTTAATGTTAAAATATGGGAGGTTAATAAATATGATGAAGGAAATTCAGGATGTAGTAATAGTAAGCGCGTGCAGGACGCCTATTGCTAGATTTCAAGGCAGCCTAAAGGATGTCCAGGCCTTAGACTTAGCCATTACGGTAGCTAAGGAAGCTATAAAAAGAGCGGGTGTTGCCCCGGATGCTATTGATGAAATAGTTATGGGTGAAGTCTATCCCCACATGCAGGGATCTCTGCCCGCCCGTCAGGTCGGAAAAGCTGTCGGTCTTCCAGACAGAAGCAATGCCTGCAATGTTAACCAGAACTGTGCCTCCGGTATGCGGGCTCTGGACGTAGTAATAAGCCATATTCAATTAGGCAAAATTGATATCGGTCTGGTAGTGGGTGCAGAAAGCATGACCAATGCACCCTACATGATCCCCAAAGCCAGAATGGGCTACAGGATGGGACCTGGTCAGATCGAGGACTCCATGCTGCATGACGGTCTGGTGGATCGCTTGGTGCCCGGACATATGGGCCTGACCGCCGAAAATATCGCTGAAAAATACGGCATCACCCGTGAAGAATGTGATCAACTGGCACTTTTGAGCCATCAACGCGGTACTCGCGCTAACCAGGACGGCACTTTTGATCGGGAGATTATCCCGGTGGAAATCAAATCCAAGAAAGGCAGCAAGTTCTTCTCCCAAGACGAACATATGATTCCGGATGCCAACCTGGAAGCCATGGCTAAACTGGGTACGGCATTCAAAAAAGGTGGCGTAGTCACCGCCGCTAATGCTTCCGGTATCAACGATGCTGCAGCAGCTGTAATTGTCATGTCCAAGGCTAAAGCCGAAGAACTGGGACTTAAACCCCTGATGAAATTGATCAACATATGTGCTGAAGGCGTAGCCCCTGAAGTAATGGGTCTGGGTCCGGCAGTTGCCATTCCCAAATGCCTGAAAGAAGCGGGCATGAAATATGAAGACGTGGAATACTGGGAAATCAACGAAGCCTTTGCTCCTCAATTTATAGGTGTAGGAAGAATGCTCAAAGAAGACTTTGGTATTGATATGGATCTAAGCAAGGTTAATGTCAATGGCTCTGGTATCGGCTTGGGTCATCCGGTAGGATGCACCGCCCTGCGTATTGTAGTCTCCCTGTACTATGAGCTGGAAAAACAGGGTAAAACCATAGGCGGAGCGTCTCTCTGTGTAGGTGGCGGACCAGCTTACTGTTCGCTTTGGACCAGAGACATTTAATAGATTCATCTAACTTATCTATATAAAAGGTGGTGGTTTGCAAGGGCCATCACCTGCCTCTTTTAAAATTTGATTGGATGAAAGATAAGATAAAAAGGGAGGGAATGTTTAAATGGCTGCTAATTTTGCGGTTAATAATATAAGAGACTTTGAATTTATAATTCAAGAATGGCTTCCGACGGAGGGTGTTTTTAACTACCCCCAATTTGCCGATTACTACACCAAAGACGATATTAAATCGGTATTGGGACCTATCCTGAAAATGTGCAAAGAAGTTATAGAAGCAACCAACGA
>CAZBKS010000299.1:0-3653 GCA_964492475.1 uncultured Syntrophomonas sp.
ATAAAGGGTGGTGAATAAGATGCCATTAATAGTAGGATGTGCTTGCGGAAAAGCAACTATTCAAAAGGAATGGGATGACGAATTTGGCCAATATTACTGTTTTATCGAATGTGCAGAATGCGACTATTATTGGGAAGGCTTTATGGGATATGGGATATAACTAAATAAGAGAAATTTCTCTATACTTCGGTCGTAAGCCAGGAGCAAAAAATAAGTAGCCCTGGCTTTAGCCGGGGCTATAGGAGGGATATATGGTATAATGAGAACATATAGTGAAATAGATATTATTATAGATGAAGTAACGAACTGTTTGGCTGATAAATATGGAATAGAGCATAAAACAGAAATAAAAATAATCAAAAATTTAAGACTCAGACAATATAAAGGATGGAATTTTAAGTGGGTTAATGAAGTCAAAGAAGGAAAAGAGGTATATTCCTTACATTTGTTAGGCAATGATACTATTGAAGGTTTAATAGCTCTTGCCGCCGATAAGAATAATAAAATAATCGAAGTTAGTTTAGTAGAATCTGCTCCACATAATATTGGTAGAAACAAGAGATATGTAGGAGTTGGGTCACATTTATTTGCGATTGCAGCATACTTGAGTTTTATTAATGGCTTTGAAGGGTTTGTTTTATTCACAGCAAAAACAGATTTGATTAGCCACTATACCAACAAACTAGGAGCTGTTCAAATCGGTAAGTCACAGAGAATGATAATTCATCCAAAAGAATCATATAAACTGGTAAACAAATATTTCCCCAATCCGATAAAGGAGGGATAAATACATGCAAGTCTCAAAAAAAGGAAATAAAAAGCCTAAACGATTGTACTTCAACCCACTTTTATCATGTGAACCAATAATTATTAAAAAACCTATTTTTGTATGTGCCGCAGAAATGGATCGGTTTGCTATGAACATGCTGGAACTTGAAGAAGCCGTAGATAAGTTAGCCAATGGTTGTTACACATTACCCATTCCAGACGATGCACCGCATTACAAATATCGACAATTAATTGAATATGCCGAGAAAATAAACAAGGATACATCGGAACTAACTGAGCAGGAATTAGAAATGTTCCTTATGAAATAGAAACTCCTAACCAGAAGCCACCCAGAAATGGGTGGTTTTTTTATATCGTTTTTTAACAAATATATCCTGCGATTTACGCGGGGAAAGGAGAGGCGAAATGAAAATATTGATCGAGCAAAAGAAATTGGCTGAAATGCTGAACATGGCAGCCAGAGCCGCATCAAAGGCAACAAATGTAGTGCCTGCTTTAGCCGGAGTACATTTAAGTGCTATGAACGGCACTTTAACTCTGACAGCCACCAATTTTGAAATGGCGGTAAAGACTTCAACTACTGATGTTGAAGTGATAGAGGAAGGAGAAGTATTGTCAAATGCTCAATATTTGGGTGATTTCATTAGTAGGTTAGATACCAGCCCAATCTCACTTGAATTGACAAAGACTGCTAAACTCGCCATTAAGTACGGCAAGAGCAAAGGCAACATCAACACGCTTAATAAGGATGGGTGGGCAGATCCCAAATTTGACGGGGAAGGTTTTTCTGATAAATTCACAGTAAAATCAGGAGAACTTAAAAACGCCCTGGATGCCGTAATATTCGCCGCCGCCAACGATCACTTCCGTAAAGTCTTTACAGGAGTCTTATTTGACATCAAAGACGGAGAGGTGAATTTGGTAGCTTCGAATACCCATAAGCTTGCATGGTACGTAATAAAAGATGTTGAAGACGCCAAAGAGGGCCAGTTTATTGCTCCAACCAAGTTACTTAAGGAAGTAGTAAGGGTACTGAAGGATAGCGAAGAGTTAGTAACGGTAAGCAGTAACGATGGTACATTGGTATTTAAAACTATAGATACCACTATATCTATACGGCTCCTGGACGGTCAATATCCTAACTATCGGGCAATAATACCAACCACAACCCATTCAATAAGCATGGCTACTGAAAAATTAAAATCGTCTTTAGAAAGGATTCACTGTCTTCCACAGGAAGAAAAGACCAAACTTCCGGGAGCTAAATTTTTTATCAACGGTAATGAGGAGATGAAAGTACAATACACCTCCGATATTGCTGGATCGATTACGGAAGTTATAGCCCTGGAAGAATCTGCATCCCTGGACGAAGAAATGACTATCATTTTAAATGCTGCCTATATGCAAGAAATAGTAAAAAGTGTCGGCACAAAAGCCCAAATAGGCTTTTCCAACCCGATGACACCGATACTCATAACTGGTGAAGCAGCGTCCGCAAAGTATGTATTAGTGCCCATGCGGTAAGGAAACTTAAGCAGTCTCTATTTTTCAATAGAGATTGTTTTCGTTTAAATCAAAAAATGAAAATGCCTTTTAAGCACAGATGGTGCAGGGCGAAAAGGAGGAAAATATCAATGAATACAATTAACGGTGATGTTTTTACGGGTAAGATTATCAAGTCATTCCCGGTAAACAAAGGTTTCAAAGGGATGCTGCAGGTGAATGAAAAAATTGCAATTGGCGTGCAAGTATCCTATGATGGCAAACTTAAAGACTTTCTGGCTGAATCAGTTGGTAATACCGTGATATTGGTTGGCACGCTGGTATTCCCCGGTAAAGACCAGTCTATACCTGTTTTAGAAGTAAGGGGAAACCTGGGCAGCGGTCTGATGGTTAAAAGAGGCCGTTTAAGTAAAGACCCTGAATTGCGGTATTCACAGCAGGGTAGAGCTTATACTCAGTTTTCTATGGCTGTTAACCGCGGCTATGGCGAAAATAAATCTTCATATTTTATCAACTGCACCTTGTTCGGTAACGATAAAGAGAAGAACGCTGCTACAGCACTGGCAGAAAACGCTCAGAAAGGGCAGGAATTAATCGTAAAAGGCCGGTTGGTCTCCAATAAGAGCAACGATAAAACCTACTACAATATGATAGTAGACGAATTTGAACTCATCTTCTCCGGCAGTAAAAACAACGGTAACGCCAAAAAAGATGAGGATGATCCCTACGCCAGCTACCTGGATATCGGCACCGAGGTAGACTATAACGGTATAGACGATGACGATGAAATACCATTTTAGGCAATGCGCGGGCCGGGGTTAAACCCCGGCTTCGGCCTCAGAAAGGAGTGAAAGTTTGGCAAAATCAGTAGATTTTGATCTGGTAGATATTCTTGATATAGCCCAGCAACTAAACTTAAAGCTTCACTCTATTCAGGGTGGGAAACAATATGAAACGCATTGCTGGAAGTGTGAAGATGAAAGCATACATGGTAAACTCACCATAAACCCGATAAAAGGGGTTTATCGCTGTGCCAAATGCGGGTACAGCGGCAACGTCTACACTATGGCAAAAGATATCCTGGGGTCCAAAGAAAGAGCATTGGATTTGCTGGCCGGGAATAAACTGGATTATCAACCACAACAAAGAAGAAAGCAGGCCCTTCCGAAGGAAAACTCGATTGCTCCAATCGATATAAGACACGCAGTATATTCAGCGTTTCTTAGGAGGATGATACTGCATTCGTCGCATCGGCAAAATCTGCGTAACCGTGGTTTAAGCGATTCAATAATACAGCAGAAGGGTTATAAATCCACCCTGCACTGGGACTCCACTGTTGGCGTATGTTATCTTCTGCAGAA
>CAZBKS010000300.1:0-3647 GCA_964492475.1 uncultured Syntrophomonas sp.
CTCTTATCGTTTTTATCAGTCCAGGCAAAAGTCACATAGGTATTGGCAACGGGGCCATTAGAAGTGAATGTTTTTACCCCATTCAAAACATATTCTTCCCCATCCAATACCGCAGTACTGGTAGCAGAACCCACATCAGTACCTGCTCCCGGTTCAGTTAAGGCAAAAGCGCCCAGGTGTTCACCTTTAGCCAGAGGGGTCAAATACTTTTTCTTTTGTTCGTCACTCCCATAAAGGGCTATGGGGCCGCAGGCCAAACCGGTATGTACTGACATAGTAAACCCGGTTGCCGCACAAGAGCGGGATAGTTCTTCAACTGCTATAGCGTAGGTCAGGTAATCCACCCCTGCTCCGCCATATTCCGCCTGGAAAGGCATTCCCATCCATCCTCCCTCAGCCAGTTTCTTAATAACCTCTTCCGGATAGCGGCTGTTTTCGTCTATTTCTACCGCTACGGGGTCTACATAGGTCCGGGCAAATTCCCGCATATTATCCCGGATCAGTTCCTGTTCCTCAGTCAGTTTAAAATTCATATTTTCCTCTCCTTTTCTATTCCTGCAGCTACAAATATTGCCGAAAATAGCCTGTCAGGTATTAAATTTCTTACCTTGATTCTAAGTATAGCAATTTATTTTGTCAACTATTAATTTGTATGCCAATTATTTTAGCAATTTCGATTTATTTCTTCTTTAGCTGGCAATTCTAGTCATAAAAATAGCCCAGGAATCTTAAAATTGCTCCGGTAACTTTACTGACTTCTGTTTAGAAATTTAAAAATAAGCGCGGCAGGCAAAAAGGCCCCCTGCAGGAGCCTGAGTTTTACTATATATTGATACTCTAATGCAGTTGAATTAATATGACCTTAATAAGTATAACTTGTATAAGGCAGCGGGAGTGATATCTTAGCAAACAAAGCAGTTTAGCTTTATAGATATTTGCTCAAGTTTTAATGTCATTATTTATTATGAATTTGAATTCAGTTCTGAAAGCATTTTTTTCAGTACTTCCGACTGTTCTTCGTTTAAATTAAGCAGGGCTTTTTTGTTGGCATTTACTATGGCCTCGGTTACCGGTTCCTGCAACTCCTGTCCGGCATTGGTAATCATTACACATAATGCTCGCCGATCCCTGACGTCGTGGTAGCGGTTGATCAGGCCCTTGTTTTCCATTCGATCCAGTATCCCGGTAATGGTGGAGCTATCCAGACATAGCCTCTCTGCCAGCTGTTTGGCAGTAAGACCGTTTTGATCCCAAAGGCACCTTAATACCCCATACTGGCCTGGGGTTATTCCGTACGGTGCCAATTCAGCTTTAAACAGTTGTTGCACAGAATTTTGTGCTTTCGTTAGAACGAAATTCAAGCATTGTTCAAGTTCCATATACTCCTCCTCTTCTCTAATACCTATAAATTATAACATATTTAAAATTGGTTCCACTGCAAAAACCCTGTTTGGATGCATTAGTATGCAGGAGCCGTCGACTCAGCATGCTAGAAACACCCACCCTTCACCCTCCGGGTACTACCCCGAAACGGGACAACTGATGTGCATTCACTTCGTTACTGCACTATTAAGGTTGCTGATGTTCCCGTTGGTCACTATTAATGTTGCACCCTATCGGGCACTACAGATACTCCCGTTGGTCGTAATTAAGGTGGCGGGTACAACTTATACTCCCTCTGGTCGTTTTCAATATGATGCTGCGAGGTGAAGTTACGAAAGGGGTGAGCCCCCTGCCAACTTGTGAATAGACTAACCGGTAAATTTGATAACTCGCCAATCATTATCCTGAGCATAATCAAGAAGTCTGTTTTCCGGGTTTACTGCCACTGCTTCACCGGCAATTTGTAAGACCAGGAGGTCATCATAGCTGTCCCCATAGGATCTGCTCAACTTCCAATCCACTTCCTGCCCGGAAAAAATTTGCTGCAGCAGGGCCAGCTTGTTTTCGCCATCTACAAAAGATATCTCCCGGCTGTAATCAATAATCTCATTTCTAAAATAAAGTTCCGCTCCTATTACGGTGTCTATCTCCAGGTCTTCTGCTACCATATTTAACATGAAGGCATAAGCTCCCGATAACAGGACCAGGTGAAATCCATCTGATTTTGCCCTTTTTATTTCAGCCAGCACTTCCGGATTGTAATATCTGGTCAGAGCCGGGTAGGATTGCCGGAAAAACTCCTTGACCTGCTTTTCGCTCATTTTAACAAACATCTTCTGAAATTTCTTCAAAGCCTGGTATTTCATCCTCGGTCTGGGCACCATCCCCATCTTATAAAGAATTAATACCGGCATAATAGACAGGTAAGTTATTATATATCTGACTCTGGGCCTTCCCTGCCTGACCCATTCTTCCCCCAAAAAGGGCAGAGTATCTCTCATAAAAAGAGTACCATCAAAATCAAAAATAGCTAATTTCATGGAATCCTCCCATAAATTGTCTTATGTTTTTTTTGTTTTACTAACTTTATTTTTGTTAAAGGAATATAATTATTATATATAAAATATTTACAATTAGCTTACATAATATTACATTTGTTTTTTGGTTTAGTATGAGGGGGGTATTCATATGTTCCAATTACAAAATCAACCGCTGCTCGATATTAAGATTGACCAGCAAGTTGCCACTCTAACGTTAAATTCTCCGCCTGCCAATGTAATTTCATCTCCAATGATAAAGGAACTGCAACAGGCCTGTATAAGACTATCCGGCAGTATGGCTGCGATAATTATTACCGGCAGAGGCAATCACTCCTTCAGTACCGGAGCGAGTATTAAAGAACAGTCCCAGCACTCAGCAGCAGAAAACAAGCAATACTTTATTGAATTATACCATATGCTGGGAATGATTGCTGACCTGCCCTGCCCGGTAATATCGGCCATAAACGGTTATGCGTTGGGAGCTGGATTCGAACTGGCTTTATGCAGCGATATCCGAATAATGGATGAAACTGCGGTCATGGGTGCGGTAGGAGTTAATCTGGGCCTGGTGTTCAGCACTCAGAGACTGCCTCGCCTGATTGGGTACGGCAAAGCCAAAGAAATGCTCTTTACCGGCCGGCGCATCGATGCCAGAGAGGCACAAGCCCTGGGCATAGTAGAATATATCACTCCGGAAGGTTTGGCCCTGGCCAAAGCACAGGAGATAGCTGGAATTATCGCGTCTAAAAATGCCCACAACCTGCAGTCTATCAAAAAAGCCGTTAACCAGGGATTAAATGTGGACCTCGACCAGGGATTGGAATTAGAATCTCGCTATCTTTTTGAGATGTTTGAGACCGAAAATTACCGGCTGCGGGTTAAGAAATTTCTGCAGGAGAAATGATCTGTTATGGTGCAGCCGGTCGAAACACGGGAATTATATCTTTTGATTCCTCGGCCCAGGCTAGTTCTACCGGCATACCAATTTTAACCCTGTCTACCGGGCAGTCGATAATGTTGGAGGGTATACGTATACCCTCATGCAGCTCAACTACCGCATAGGTGTATGGAACCCGACCTCCAAATTCCGGCAGAGAACTCCTTCTTACGGTAGTATAGCTGTAAATTTTCCCCCGGCCCCCGGTTTCCTTCCATTCCGGTACTGCCTCCAGACAATATGGGCATATTTCCCGGGGAAAAAAGATGTATTTTTCTCAAGCCGGA
>CAZBKS010000301.1:0-3647 GCA_964492475.1 uncultured Syntrophomonas sp.
ACCCCCTGCTTCAGAAGACATAACCACGGTCATTCTTCCTGCCGGGGCTGGTTTCGCAGATAACATTCGCACTGAAAGTTCCGCGGCTTTTACAGCTATATCTTCAAATGATACCTGTTCCAGCAGTTCCCAGCCGCAAACCCCTCCGGCTGATTCATATCCGGTTTGGATAATCCCTTTACTTTCTGATACCGTATTAACCAGCAGCCTGACCCGGCTCCTGTCATCCTCAACGAACTCTCCCGTACTGTTGGCTATCTGTATCTTTTTATGTACATCAGCAGCAGCTACCGTAACTTGCCGAATCAAGCCGGAAACCCTGCGGGCAGCCTGATTGGCTTGAATAACATAGCGAATCTTTTCTTCGAAAGCTACCTCTTCCGGCCAACGCTGATAATCTATATGAAAGGCAGCTTCTTTTTTAATCAGGTTTATGGGCTGCTGCCTGTCTGCAGGTATTCCATCGATGTCATCCCGGGCTATAGCAGCAGCTTTCATAAGCCCGTTTTTGCTGAGATCATTAGTATACACGTAGGCGGTATTGTAATCCTTGACCACCCGGATTCCCGCTCCTCTTTCTCTGCCGCTGTGAACTTTCTCTATCTGATTATCTTCACAGAAAATATTGCCGGCCTGTTTTTCCTCTACATATATCTCAGCAAAATCGATACCTTTACTATAAGTAAACTGGACTACTTCTGCCAGCAAAACCTTATCTAACATTTTCTACCTCCAACAAAAACTTCTATCATTCTTTATTCTCCGTTATACTGCCTAAATCATTCATTTATATACCTGCTATCATAGCATTCGTCTCATAATGACGATTCCATGCAGATATTCGGCCAGCACTGCCCGTTCATCGTTCCTCTCGGTCATAGGCAAGTCCCAGAGCTTCTGGAGCTCCCGCCTCCTGGCGTTTGCGTATGGTGACCAAAACCAGAACCAATATGGTAGCTATGTAGGGAAACATGGCCATGAAAAATGAAGATATGTGAATTCCCATGGTCTGCAGCCTGAAAGTCAACGCTTCTATTCCACCGAACAGGTAGGCTCCGGCAATGGCTCGGGTAGGGTTCCAAAGCGCAAAGATGACCAGGGCTACCGCAATCCACCCCCTGCCGGCGGTCATGTTTTCCTGCCAGGTTGGGGCATATACCAGAGAAATATAAGCTCCTCCCAATCCGGCCATCATTCCTCCCAACACAGTGCATAAAAACCTCACCCGGGCCACATTGATGCCTACTGCGTCAGCTGCCTGGGGATTTTCTCCTACCGAACGGATGGTAAGACCCCACCGGGTTTTATACAACAGATACCACATAGCAATCGCTATAATTAAACATACATAAACCATAGCATCATGGCGAAACAAAACTGGTCCTAAAAACGGTATATCACCCAGCACCGGTATATGCAGAGAATTAAACTTAAAAGACATGGGGGTACCCTGATAAGCTTTACCCAGGAAACCGCTTAAGCCGCTGCCAAAAATAGTTAAGGCCAGCCCGCTTACTACCTGATTACCCCGTAGAGTAATAGTAACCAGACCATGTATAGAAGCCATAAATCCTCCCCCGGCCAGAGCAGCCAGTAAACCGAGCCAATGATTGCCGGTATTCACAGTGCATATAAAGCCAAAAACTGCGCCCACCAGCATCATGCCTTCGACGCCCAGGTTTAATATTCCGGATCTTTCTGCCAGCAATTCGCCTGCAGCAGCATACAAAATGGGGGTACCCGCTATAATAGTTGCTGCCAGCAATGCTGACAGGGCGGTAATATCCATTATACGTCCTCCTCTCGGACCACAACCATCCGATATCTTAAGAAAATCTCACCCGCCAACAAGAAGAATAATACCATACCCTGCAAGATTTGCGTAATCGAAAACGAAACTCCTACCATTTGTACAGCAAACCCGCCCACTATAAGAGCTCCAAAAAGAAAGGCCACAACAATAATGGCCAACGGGTTTAACCGAGCCAGCCATGCCACTATTATTGCAGTATAGCCATAACCAGGTGAAACTCCCTGCTGCAAACGATGAGTAATTCCAGAGACTTCTATCATTCCTGCTATTCCTGCAATTCCACCGCTAATCATCATCACTAACATGATGTTTCTGGATACGTTCATACCTGCATACCTGGCAGCCTGAGAACTTTCCCCCATAACCCTGACTTCATAACCCCAGCGAGTATACTGTACGATCAGGTAAAAAACTATCGCAATTATTGCGGCCAGGAGAAGACCCAGGTGAACTCTGGTATCTCCCCAGGCAGGCAGTTGGGCAGCAGGTGAAAATATAGGCGTAAGTGGGAAACCCATGCTGTTAGGATCTTTCCATGGGCCGAACACCAGATAATCAACCCAGTATATTGCTATGTAATTCAGCATCAGGGTTATGATGGTTTCGTTAACCTGCCAGTAAGCTTTCAGAACCCCCGGCACCAATCCCCATAATGCTCCAGCGGCAAAACCCGCTATCATCATAAGCGGAATAATTATATAAGGGCTTCCATTGCCCAGGGCCAGAGCTGCTCCGCTAGCGGCAAAAGCACCCATGTATATCTGCCCTTCGGCACCAATATTCCATAATTTCATTTTAAAGGCCAGAGAAATGGCCAGCCCTGCCACCATTAGGGGAATAGCCTTCACAATAGTCTCAGATATCGCATACGGAGTCCCTAGAGCGCCATTAAACATCTTGGTGAAGACAACTGCTGGATGGTAGCCAGATAAAGCAAGGAATACCCAACCGCAGCCCAAAGCCATTATTATCGATAAAACCGGCACTGCCAGCCGGGCCATGGTTGACTCGTTTTCTCTTCTGATTAATTTGAGTTTAGGCATGTCACACTCCTGTTATTTCTGCCCCCAGCATAATAGATCCGATCTCATCTATGCAAGTTTTTTCAACATCTAAAACCTTCTGTATGCATCCTTGATACATTACAGCTACCCTATCCGCAATTCGAAATATATCCTCTAAATCTTCCAGAACCAGTAGAATAGCGGTTCCTTTATCTCTTTCTTTTAACAGCAGATTATATACCGCTTCAGCTGCTGCCACATCCAACCCCCTGACCGGGTAGGATGCCAGGAGTACTCTGGGTCCCTGATTAATCTCTCTGCCTAAAAGCAGTTTCTGCAAATTGCCCCCTGAAAGATAATTGATGGGATGTCTACTGTCAGAAATAAAAACGTTATATTGATTAATAATTCTATCGGTATAGGAACGGACTTTTTTATAATTCAAAAAACAACCGCTGTAAAACTCTCTTTTATAATAACTGCGCAGGATGCTGTTGTCTATAATACTTAGATTAGGTACCAGGCCCATACCTATGCGATCCTCGGGAACCATATTTATGCCTAGAGCAATTCTGGATTTGACGTCATTATGTTTTATTTCTTCGCCTTCATATTCAATACTCCCTGACACTGCCTTTCTCAAGCCAGCCAGGGCTTCCACCAGTTCCTTTTGGCCGTTTCCTGCCACTCCAGCTATGGCCAGTATCTCACCCCGGCGCAGATTAAAGCTAACCTTATCTACTGCGGTATTGCCTCTATCTCCCTCAACCCTAAGCTTATCTGTGCTTAAGATGATACGACCCGGTTCGCTATCCCGCCGGGCTTGAGAA
>CAZBKS010000302.1:0-3645 GCA_964492475.1 uncultured Syntrophomonas sp.
GCCCTATGGATAAACATGGGTATTTCAACTTCGGCCCTCAAAATACTCATAACAAAGCAGTTTGCGAACGGGCCAAAGTCGTCATTGTCGAAGTAAACGAAAAGCAGCCCCGAGCTTTAGGTGGGTATGAAGA
This sequence comes from uncultured Syntrophomonas sp., assembly GCA_964492475.1. Lineage (GTDB taxonomy): Bacteria > Bacillota > Syntrophomonadia > Syntrophomonadales > Syntrophomonadaceae > JAAYJK01. Next base: position 134 of record CAZBKS010000302.1, read on the forward strand.
AGCGGTCCACATTTCCGAGGTGGATTTTATCGTGGAAGGCGGAAATTTGCCTCTGGCTGAAATACCACAGCCGCCAATCAGTGATATCGACAGAAGCGTGGCCGAATTAATAGTGGCAGAAATAAGGGATGGGGCATGTATCCAGATCGGAATTGGAAGTTTGGCTAATGCAGTCGGCATGATTATTGCCGATTCAGATTTAAAAGACTTGGGATGCCACACAGAAATGCTGATTGATGCATATGTGTTCATGCATGAAGCTGGCAAAGTGACTGGAACCAGGAAGGGTATCGATCCCGGTAAAATGGTTTACACCTTTGCTTTAGGGACCAAGATGCTCTACGACTTTATAGACGATAATCCAAAGTGTGCAGCTTATCCCGTAAACTATACCAATGATCCTGCCATTAGTTCATTGAATGATAATTTAATAACGGTAAACCTGGCATTAGAGGTAGATATATACGGTCAGGTATGCTCGGAGTCATCTGGTACCAGGCATATAAGCGGAACCGGAGGTCAATTGGATTTCGTGTTGGCAGGCTGGCGCTCAAGAGGAGGTAAATCCTTTATATGTCTGCCATCTGCAAACATGAAGGCTGATGGCACGATAAAATCCAGAATTGTCCCTATTATTACTCCTGGGGGGATAGTTACTGACCCCCGAACCGTTGCTGATTATATCGTGACCGAATACGGCAAGTTTGCTATGAAGGGAAAGACCGTCTGGCAGCGAGCCGAGGGACTTATCAATATAGCTCATCCTGATGTTCGAGATGACCTGATTAAGGCTGCAGAAGCCCAGAACATCTGGCGAAAATCCAACAAAATCTGCTAATCCAATTACCAAAAACAAAGGAGGAGATATTTATGTCATCTTGGGAGCAGGAATATCAAAACAAAGTGATTTCTTTTAATGAAGCGGCCGCGACTATAAAATCCGGAGATTTTGTGGGCACTGGTCTAGCCGTGGGAGCATGTTCGCCCGATATGTATAATGCTATATTTGAACGGCACCAAGAGTTACAGGATGTTTGGATCAGTGATACGGTACAGATACGCCCTTCCAAACTTTATGATCCTGAATACATGGCGGGAATGGACGGACATATCAACTATGCCCCAGGTTTTGGTACGGCAGCAGTCAGAAAAATGGGTAGTTCCAGGCAGGCTGATTTTTTGCCGTGTACTACTCTTGATTTAGCTACCAAGTACTCAGACAAGTCTGACGTATTTATTGCTATGGTCACGCCACCCAATACCCAAGGTTATGTAAATTTGGGATTAACTAATTTTTACACCATGGAGACTATTAGACTGGGCAGAGCCTCCGGTAAGCAGCGAGTTACCATTGGAGAGGTAAACGATCAAATGCCAACTATTTTCGGAAATAACTGGATGCACATTTCAGAATTTGACTATTTTGTAGTAAATTCAAGTCCCATGCCCAATTTTGGCCGGGGTCAACCGTCAGAATTAGAAAAAACCATTGCCCAGTATGTACTGGAGTTAATCAATGATGGAGATACAATACAAATGGGTATTGGTGGCATTCCGGAAGCAGTAGTCAGCGGCCTGGAAGGGAAAAAGGATCTTGGCGTTATTACTGAGATGTTTCCCATCGGGCTGCAAAATCTCGTGGAGAAAGGTATTATTACCAATAATAGAAAACCTATTCATAAAGGGGTAACCGTAGCAACGTTCTGCATGGGAGACCAGGATATGTATGATTATGTTACTAATAATCCATCCTGTGAGTTTTACCCTGCGTCCTATACCAACAGCCCTGTTCTGGTTGCTCAACACCCGAATATGGTGGCCATGAATATGGCACTCATGGTGGACTTGAGCGGTCAAATCAACTCGGAAGGTCTGGGACATCAGCAGATAAGCGGCACCGGGGGCCAACTGGACTTTATGATCGGTTCTTACTGGTCACCGGGTGGCAAAGGAATTACCTTGCTAAGCTCGGCCAGAAAAATGAAAGATGGCAGCCTGGTTTCCGGCATAGTCCCGGAACTACCGGTCGGAAGCCCGGTTACTGTTCCCCGAACCTTTGCCCAGTATGTAATTACCGAATATGGAATTGCCAACTTGAGGAACAAGACCAGGCGGGAACGGGCTAAAGCGTTAATCGCTATAGCTCATCCTGACCTGCGCGGGGAATTACTTGCCAGTATGAAAAAGAATTTCTATCCATTTGCCGGTTTAAAGGATGACAGTCCCGTTTCGTGATCCTGACTTAGGTGCAATATAATCAATTATAAAGAGGCTGTTTCCAAGTCCAGAAACGGGTAAAGGAACAGCCTCTCTGGCAATTAACTGGCTTAGTCGGTATCTACTTTGGCCTGGATAAAAGTTATTTGCCTACTAGCCTGCGAATAATCCACAGCAGCACGGCCTCTCCTACGACGGAGTAACGTTTCAGGGGGTGCAGTGTAGTTATGGTATCCACGCTTCGACCTAACAAATCTTCAAGAGCTAGCTTAACATTTAAATGATTATCGCCGGCCACGCCTTCAGACCCGAAAATAAAGGTCATCTTCTTTACGGACTTCTCCCAGTTTGATCAGCCTTTCCAAATGCTTATTAACCCCATGCTTGTTGAAGTACTCCTGGTAAGAAGCAAAGGTAAGTTTTGGACAGAGGAAAGAATGCCGGGCAGCCAAATCCTCAATCGATTTTGGGGATTCCAGTGATTGAAGAATCTTTTCTTCCTTTTTCAGTATCTTATCCCGGTAAGCTATAAATTTGGCATCCAGGTCACCTTCCAAAACTCCGGTGTGGCCTCCGATTATCAGCCTGGGATGCAGATCCATGCACTTTTTAATAGACTCCAGAAAATCATCCAAATCACTGCAAAGATGACCATACCAGGGTCCTATTGGACTCAGATCGATATCAGCACTAAAAAGGATAGCGGTTTCTTCATCAAAAAGCGCAATTTGTCCAGGTGTATGTCCTGGTATATGTATAACCCGGAGTCTGACATGACCAAAATCCAATATTTCTCTATCTGACAAATACCGGTTTACTTGATTCGCTTCCAATTGGAAAGCCTCTACCAGCAGCCGTCCCAGCTGTTTGCCATCGAACAGGTTAAAACCATACATATCCTGGTATACTTCAACCGATTCAATCGCGTCCGCATCTAACTTGTGACTCCATATTTGTCCGGCCTGTACTTCTTTAACATTAAGGGTGTGATCCAGGTGAAAGTGGGTGAGTATTAAAACGTCCAGGCCCTGTTGACGAAGTTCTGCGGCTAATTGAGAGCCACAACTACCATCTATAAGAACACGTACCTGGTCATCAATAAGCGTACAGGTACAATAGGGAAAATTGCCATTGTTTGGAACATCCAAAGTTTTTATATACCTATTTATTGACCTAGCCATATGAGATCCCCCCAAGATTCGTTGCTTCTCTGTCAGATCACAGTCCATAAATTTGGAACTAATGTTTTAAGACCAATTATAGTAATCATATCATACAAAATTCTCCAACGGTAA
>CAZBKS010000303.1:0-3644 GCA_964492475.1 uncultured Syntrophomonas sp.
TCCCCTTGTCTACCTGGACAACACCTTTGTTACATTTGATAGAAATAAACCCGGCCGTTCTCGATCTGATATTTTAAAGATCCTTGATTATATAGATAAGTTACCAGTGCTGCTATGGTGGAACTTAACAGGTAATATTCATTCAAGTCTACTGACAAATCTTCCAGTATCATGATCTCCTCCAGTAGTTCCTCCCGGCTTTTTGGTTGATCACTTAAATCCAGACAAAGGTTAAGATATTTATTTAAGCTTTGACGATTTACTTCAATTAATGAAGGCATATCATCTTTGGTGTATACCTGGTCAGCATGTCCCAGAACATAATAATCGTAGTCCAGGGTTGCCAGTGTATGAAAAGTATCGAGCTGAGCTTGTATATCCATGATAAATGGGACTGAATACTTCTGTAGAATCTCGGCGCTGAAAAGGGCATCCCCTATAAAACAAACATTATCTCTAGTGCCTAACCCCATTTGCCCCCGGGCATGGCCGGAAAGAGAAATGATATCAAATTTTTCATTGTTTATTTTTTCAACTCCAGCTTCAATTATGTAGTCCATCTTCATCTGTTTGCTTTTTACATAATCCCGTGATAATTCCCGCGGAGGATTTCCACCATATACATATAGCGGGAAAAGGTATGGGTTTTCAATAAACAGGGCTGAATCCCGGGAGCTGTAAAAAATACTGCCGGGATAGTTTTCTTTAATAAAGATATTTCCTCCACAGTGGTCATAGTGCTCATGGCTGTTGATAATATATTTGATGGATAAACCTTTATCCGTCAACAGGGAGCTTATTTTCCTGGCTTCACTGTTATCACTGCCGGTGTCGATTAATAAAGAATATTTGTCTTTAAACTGGAATACCCCGATGTTAGTAGGAGCCGAAATATAGTAGGTATTACCATTGATCTTAGTCAGTTCCATATCTTTTCCTCCATTGGCGACAGGGGATGGTTCTCGTTGTCGCATTTTTATTGAGTTTTACTTTTATTTAATATCCCGCTCCTTGAAATGCGATAATGTCGCAAAATCAGCTTACTTTTTGAGCTGGACATTGCCGGATACAGTCTCGACATTGATCATATTATCTCCCTGGCTTACCACTTCTTCTAACTCTCGCCTGGAGCTGCTGACCATAGTACCAGGGAAATCAGTCTGTACTTCACCTGATACAGTCTGGAAGATTAAGCGAAAAGATGCATCCGGGGGCAGATAAAACACCATGTCTCCCGAGGTGGTCCTGGCATCTATATTATTGGCAAAGGTCTTATAGGCTGTCTTGATACTACCGGATATCGATTCAAAGCAAAGTTCACCCTTAATTTCATCTATATCTGCTGTTCCCGAAGTCAAATTTAATATGATCTTATCAGCAGTTAACTTTTCCCCTTTCATATCTCCGGAGATTGATTGGTAGTTGAAGGACTCAAGGTCAAGATCAGGAATATTCAGGTTGCCTGAAACAGTGCTGACACTGATATTATGAGAATATTCCGCTGGTAAGACTATGTCAAGTTTAAGATTGCTGCTCGGTAAATTTAATCCCGGGCGGTGCCGGACTTCCAAATAGAGAGTAGTATCATTTTTGCTTTCACCGGATAACGTAACATATGGATTCTGATCCTGGTCATAAGCGGTCTCACCGCTCAAAGAAACATATATTTCTCCGGTTTCGTCATTTATCAAGTTAACATCTGCACTGACGGTCTTGACCACAATGTGCTTGATATTCTCAGCCGGGAAAGTGAGTTTTTCATCAATAGTCTGTTCTAAATTTAAATCCTGCGTAATTTCATGTCTGAAATTAAGATAATTATTAATGCCTGAAGACAGGCTGCCATTATAGAATAGTACTGCTGAAATGCCGAAAGATAGAAGAGTTATGATAATTAAGGCTATTATTATTTTGGGGTTGATCCTGTTCAGCATATATCTTACACCTCCTTATTTCTTACTATACTCATATTAAGTTTCAAGTAATTAATAGTCAGATTGTAAAACAAACTGCTCAGATAATAAGTCCCGATGAACAATAGGATACCCGAAGATACTATTCCTACTGCTCCAAACAAACCGGCCGCAATCAACTGTGCATTTCCCATCATAAATCCGGGAACATCAATAGTGGAGGTGAGCAGGGGGTGTAATATGACAGCTATAAATATCCCGATGCCTGCCACCACCATACTCAAAGCAACGGCTATAAGGGATATTAATACAACTGTCACTGTAATAAAGGGACCGAGCACGATAATGAGGTTGAACAGGCCCATACCAATGATAGCCAGTACTGCTCTGACGATATTGGCAGTTGATTTGTTTTCTTCTGCCTGCCTGACCATGTAATCAGCCCGGTATTGACGCGCAATAGCAGTGGGATTACCCAGTTTAAAAGATATATCTTCCTCCGACTGGCCCTCCTCCCGGCCGATATTAAAGTGTTCTTCGTAATCGTAAATAATGTCCTGGACATCCTCAGGATTCATGTCTACCAGTGATTTTCGCAGTAAGGAAATAAAATCCTGTTTATTCATCTGCCGCACCTCCCTTCACGATATTGTTGACCTTTTCAATGAACGAGTACCATTCCTCATCCAGGTTTTTCCGAGCTTCTTCACCTTGTGCAGTGAGGGCGTAATATTTTCTGGGGGGACCTTCCTGTGATTCCTGCAGGTAGGTTTCCACATATCCCTCGTTTTTCATCCGCCGCAGCAGCGGGTATATTGTGCCTTCGGATATAGTAATGTTTTGTGAGATGTCATTAACCAGTTCATAACCATAACAGTTCTTATGCTTCAGAATAGAGAGAACACAAAGCTCCAGGACTCCCTTTTTGAACTGGATATTCATTGCGGAGCATCTCCTTTCTTAACTTATGATCTGACTATAGCATAACACGTGCTACTAAGTAATGCAAGGTACTAACCATAAAACAGTATAGAGGGCATATGAATTAAGAGGTCAAAGGTTTATCTTCATCATGTATAATGCAATAATATGGTAACAAGAACTTTTAAGTAGGCTGTAATAAAACAGGTAGGTAGACAAGGGGACGGTTCTCCTGTCGAGACGAGGAGAACCGTCCCCTTGTCTACATTATTTGCTACCAAAGACATACCAGGGGCCAATGCCGATTTCCAGTCCCTGATCGTTTTGTTTTTCCAGGAAAGGCAGCAGTTCATCTTCCTTCACCAGCATTACTTCTATGTCTTCCCCGGCACTTAAGTTCTGGATCGGCTCAAGATTGAGGTCGGCTGTTTCATCTATTTCTACGTTTATGATGTGAACATAGTCATCTATATAGGCAGGATTGCTCTTGAGGGGAGGACTGATTCTGGTTATCCGGCCGGTAAAACCAGTTTCCTCCTGCAGTTCTCTCAGGGCTTCGGCTTCAATATTATTGGAGTTTGCCATCCCGGCTGGAAAACCTATAATGTAATTATTGATGGCAGGACGATATTGTTTGATAAACATGATTCTATGAGAGGGCACGAGTCGTGGTATAATTACCATTCCTATCTGATTGTTTCTTCGTTCGACGCACTCCCATTGTATAATCTCTCCATCTCGTCCAGATAAGCTTAATACTTTTAGAATAATCCAATTGCCGGCATATAGTATTTCCTCAGTCAGTTTCTT
>CAZBKS010000304.1:0-3639 GCA_964492475.1 uncultured Syntrophomonas sp.
TCTAATAGGAATCATTTGCTCCCCCCCAATAACACATTTATCCTTTACCTTTTTATCTTAAATTGATTGCAATTATCATGCCAACTTATACCAGATTGTATATCACCGTTTTTTAGGCATCGATCAGTTTACATCAGCATTTCTTCTCAAGAATCATTTCAATTTGGGAACATATTTATTTAAATGTTTGGAATATAATTATTCAAATTTTGGAACATCTTAGCTAATTTTAAACTGAAACGATTTTGACATCTGACAGATACCCCGAATATCCTCGATAAGCCTGTGTTAATCCTCTAGTTGATCATTATGTGAATTGTTTCACTTTATGACCATTTTTTGACATAGGTGCGATTGAAGTGTCAGATATCTGACTGTTGGCTTGTTCAAGTCCTGACATTTAAATGATCCCCACACCGGCAAACCAGCCTGGATCAAATCTCTTGGCAACTATTATCCCTTACTATACCCGGTAATTTTCCTTGCAAATAATATGCCAGCTTGAGCAGGCAGTAAATTCAAAGCTTCATCCCCAATTCAACGGTATTATTGCCATTTATCAATGAAGGCCGGATAATTCCATCTCGTATCAAATGTGTATCATAAGTAAACAATACGATGCATACACGTATACATATGAAACACACCCCATCGCCTTTTATAATTGGCATGGATCAGCATGACAGTATTTATTATGGATTTGAAATTTTTTGTTAAATTACATGTGAGGTGCAGAGATAAAAATACAAATCAGAACCTGATATGATTATTGTTTGATCCATCCTTCTCAGCCCTATTTACTCCAGCGCCGATTAAACAACAGCATTCTTCAACAAAAATCGCTTTCCTTCCGCGGTTCTGTGCGTAAACTATCGTGGATACATCTGGGTAGGCAATAACGTTAACTCCACGATCTACAGCCATTCTCTCCGCCTGACGTTTGTATACCCCGGCTGGGCGGGCACAGCCCAGGGTTACAGTTGTTTCCTTACTTTGCTCCTGAGCTTTTCGCATTATCAGATCCAATTGTTCCATTGCCGGCGGTTCGATCTTCTCCATAACCGTATCTGCCATAGGTGTCAGTATGACCAGTACTAAAACTTCAGGTTTTATTTTGCTGATCATGTCCAATGCATATATTTCTCCTCTGATTTGCCCGAAATGCAGCCCTATAACCACATGCGGTGCTATTTTTAACCCGGCTTCCTTACATATCTGCATGGAGCGATAGTAATCTTCCGGTTTGCGATCCAGGTGATATACTTCCCTGATGGTCTCTGCATTTCCAATAATGTCCAGCAATACCTGGTGAATACCTGCTTCGGCCAGCTTATAAGCAGTATATTCATTTATTATTCCTGCATGTACTATTGTTTTTAAACCTCGCTTTTTAGCATATTCGATAGCCTTAATATAAGGCAGTAAGGGCACCTCACCGGAAATGTTGCAGCCTCCACTCACCAGAATTCCGTTACAATTTTTGGCTGCTAAACTATCTATTAGAGTATACATATCCTCCGGCGCAGGTACTGAAACCATAGTTTGCAGCAGCCTGCCGCTGCAGTGGGCACATTGCAGGGCACATCTGCTGCCGGTAACGCTCAGATTTACAAATGACGCAGCTCGATTTTTATAATAGCGATTGAAGTATTTTTTGGGCCCCGGTACTGCAAAATATATATTCTCGCTTGAATCGGTGCTTATATCCTGGTCTTTATCATCAATCATGAACTTCAAACCCCATCCCAGATCTGGCTACGAATATCTTCTATATCCTGCGGTTCCGGGATAAAAGGAAAGTTTCGTATATACTGGTTTACTCTCTCGTTGGCAAATGGTCTGTTGCACGCCACCATACCATCCTCCCCCGGACATCCGGATGTTATGAACGGCATACCGCTTGTTATATAAGGTTCAATATCTATTCCATAATCAAGCACTCTTCCTTCCTGGGAAAAATGTATATCAGACTCCTGTATAATACCGTTATTGATCAGGTAACGCGCCAATTGAACCCTGCGATATTGTCCCATAGGCGGTTGAGGATGATTTTCCATAAGACTGCCTTTTTCGGGGAAGAATGAAAACAAATGCGTAGTAACGCCCATATTTTGAGCAACAGCAATAAGATGAATAATTTCCTTTTCATTTTCACCAATTCCTGTTATAAGATGAATCCCAACTTTTCCGGCTCCGTATATATCTACCGCATCGGCAACCATCTGCCAGTATTTCTCCCAGTGATGGGGGCCGCGGCCTTTTTGGCCCCGGTATTTATCGAACAGTTCTGGGGTAGCTGCATCCACCGCAATTCCGATATGATCCGTTCCTGCTTCCTGCAATCTGCTCAGATCTTCTTTGCCGTCCATAACCGTAGGGGAAATCAGCCCGCTTACCGGCAGGCCGGTACCTTCTTTGAACCTGCGGATAATGATGCAGGAATCCTCTACGGCCCTTTTATGGGTTATCATGGACATGCACATTCTTTTAAAGGGATGCCTCCGCTTCTGAAGCTGATCCATAATCAAGTCCATGGAATAAACCGGCCACTTCACCCTGATAAATGTTCTGGCCGTATCTTTTTCTATCTTTTGATTTAATCCACAGTATGCACACGAGGCAGCACACCCTTCTTTATAGGTAAGCAGCAGGTTGAGACAGGTCGTTTTGGCTCCGCGCAAAAACTTCCCTTTTTCCAAACCCAGACAGAGTGCACCCGCCAGACTGGTCTGAACGTATTCCGGACTCTCCTGTAATCTCGACATATTTATTCACCTCCATCAGCCTATCCTGGAAAACCTACCCAGGTCCGCTTAATCAGCTCGCTAAATTCTTCCTGATTATCACTCCAATTTTCATCGCAATCCTCACGCTTTATACTTGCTCTTTTGAGATAATCACCAATCAACGAGGTGCATTGCAGCGGATACTGTTTGAGCAGTCCCGGCTGCTTTTTCTTTATCGAAGCTGCAGCTATATTCCCTGCCAGTTCTCCAGCCAGCATGGCATTCATAATGCCCCCGCCGCTTATCGGATGAGTGTGACCGGCTGCATCTCCGGCCAGCAGCATATTCTCCTTTTGTATGAGCGAAAGCGGCCCTCCCACCGGAATTAATCCTCCGGTTTTGTAAATGGGGTCCATACTGAGCACCTTATCTTCAATTGATTCTACAAACTGCTTCATTATTTTTTGAATCCGCTCTTTATACCTGATGTTTACTCCAACTCCAATGTTGGCCGTATCTCCTCTTGGAAACAACCATGCATATCCCCCACTGCATCCCGGAAAAAAATATATCTCCGTTGATGACTGCGGTTTTCGTAAAGGCAGGCGATGCTGCAGCCCTAACATAAATTGGCTGTTCTGGCTGTGCATCCATTTCCCAACCGTTGAAACCGGTCCATCTGCACCAATGATGATGCGGCATAGTATCTCTTCCTGACCCTGCCCGGCACGTTCTACGATAATGCCTCTGCTGCTTCTATGTACTGCCCGGGTTTGAAAACATGTCTCAGCTCCGCTTTCTTTGGCCCTGGTCAGCAGGCTGCTGTCAAACACGGCCCGATCCAGAACATAACCTGAAGCAGCTATATCCGAAGCCAATTTCCCATTTATGAAAGTGTGCATTCTGTCTATCT
>CAZBKS010000305.1:0-3637 GCA_964492475.1 uncultured Syntrophomonas sp.
AACACGGCTGATTTTCCCTGGGGTTCAGGGCAGATTACAGAAGCGCTGAGAGCTGCTTCTTTACCAGGCAGGATTATTGTGAGGCTGAGTATTAGGATTATCAAGCAGAAAATGCTGCGTTTATTGCAAACTGATTGCATCGATTCAACTCCCATTGTTTTGCTCAGGAATAACCGAGTCCGGAATTGAGTTTAAAAAGCTGAATTTCAGACTTTTTTGTGACTCTTAACCCACATAATTGTACATTACTGTCCCCAAATTTGGCAATATAATTTTGGTTCCACTGAAAAAACCCATGTTTGGATGCATAAAGATGCAGGAGCCGTCGACGAATTTTGCCTTAATACTTCCTTATTATCCTGGGTGTTTTTTGGTTATCAGCAAGTATTTATTTATCCTGGCTCTGGTATAATTCAGGTAATACATTAAATAGTATAACTTTGACGGGAGTTTTACTTATGCAAAATAGAAGAACAAAATTAGTTTTTAAACAGCTCAGAAATGCCAGCTTGAATTATGGTTTAATCGAAAATAACGATAGAATAGCGGTAGGGATTTCCGGTGGTAAAGATAGCCTGGTAATGTTATATCTCCTGCAGCTTTTAAGAAAATATACCCCGCTTGATTTTACCCTTTGCCCTATTTTACTGGATTTGGGATGGAATATTAATACTGGCTTGATAGGAGACTTCTGCCAATCTCAAAGCACTACTCTGCATATAGAAAGAACTAATATCGGCGAGGTGGTTTTTAATTATCGGCGGGAGAAAAATCCCTGCGCTCTCTGTTCACATCTGAGGCGCGGAGCCTTGAACAGGACCGCTAAAATGTTGGGCTGCAATAAACTGGCTCTCGGCCACCATGCTGATGATGTGGTAAATACCTTATTTATTTCAATGCTTTTTGAAGGTCATTACAATGTATTTAAACCGCGCACTTATTTGGACCGGATAGGATTAACGGTCATACGCCCTATGATATACATAAGTGAAAGAGATATTCAACTGCTGAGCCAATCACTCAACATTCCGGTTATTGATAAATCATGCCCGGCTGATGGTCATACCAAAAGGGATGAAGTTAATTCCCTGTTGGATGAAATAGAGCACAAATTTCCAGGAGCCAGGCAGAAGTTGGTTAGCAGCATTGAAAACGTAAACCGGGAAAGTTTCTGGCAGAAAGAGCAGGGCTAAATAATTATTTCCTCAATTAACCATCGAACATGTGTTTTTAGTTCCTGAATTGTGGTATAATTTTAGTCAAATAAAGTGGAGGTTCATATTTATGCAAGATGGTACCACACTCACTGAAAGACAGAGGCAGATACTCACATATATCAGGGAGAAAATACGTACTTCTGGATATCCGCCTTCGGTTAGAGAAATTGGACAGGCGGTTGGTCTTCGCTCCAGTTCTACTGTACATAACCATCTAGTACAGCTGGAGGAAAAAGGTTTTTTGCGCAAGGATCCAACTAAACCAAGAGCCATAATTCCCGTTGATTCGGAAGGTGACATTAATGTGAGCGATACTATTCCGCTGCCGGTTGTGGGCACTGTTGCTGCCGGTTCACCTATATTAGCGGAACAGAATATTGAGGAATATCTTCCCGTACCGGTAGATTTCGTTGGCCACGGCAGCCATTTCATCTTAAGGGTAAAAGGTGACAGCATGATTGAAGCTGGTATATTTGATGGAGATTATTTAATAGTAAGACAGCAGCAGCAAGCAAATAACGGAGAAATTGTGGTAGCCTTAATTGAAGGAGAAGCTACCGTTAAGCGCTTTTATAAAAGAGATCTGGGAATCGAATTAAAACCGGAAAACACCTCCATGTCATCAATATTTGTAAAAAATGCTGATATTGCTGGTAAAGTATCGGGATTGCTGCGAAGATTTTAAATATTTGGATTATATCAAGGCAGATTGCAGGGTTTATAGCGATTCATAGATGTGTCTGGTGGCCTCGTATTACCTATTAAAAAAACTCAAATAATAGTGTTGCGTTTGAAGACCTGCCACCAACCAGTTTAAATCAGAACCCTTAACCTTTAGTTTAAAAACATGAAAAGGGCTGGTAAATGCTGCCAGCCCTTTTGTTTTACGCTAAAACTTCTCCAGATACTCACTTATTTCCCAGTCATAAACCCGGGCACTGTAGTTTTCCCATTCCTTGATCTTGGCTCGTCTGAACAAAGTATAGATGTGATCACCCAGGGCTTCTTGGATTACTAAATCTTTAGTGAGTTCATTTATGGCTTCATACAGGTTTTCAGGGAGAGCATCAATATGGCTTTGTTTTCTCTCGGCCAGTTCCATTTCATATATGTTCTGTTCCACTGGACCAACTGCTACCATCTGATTCTTAATACCATCCAAACCTGCTTTAAGAATTACGGCCAGGCCTAAATATGGATTACAGGTGGGATCAGGACTTCTTAGCTCAATTCTGGTTCCTATGCCTCGTCTTGCTGGTATTCTAATTAATGGACTTCTATTCCGGTATGACCAGGCAATATGGACCGGAGCCTCATAGCCGGGGACCAGACGCTTGTAGGAATTGACTGTAGGACTGGTAATCGCGCATATAGCCTTGGCATGTTTCATGACTCCAGCGATAAACTGTCGGCATACCTGGCTGAGTCCATCTTCCTGCGATGGATCGAAGAAAGCATTTTCGCCGTCCTTGAACAAAGAAATGTGCAGGTGCATACCGCTGCCATTGATGCCAAATACCGGCTTGGGCATAAAAGTGGCATGCAGACCGTGTTTCTGTGCTACTGTTCTTACTACTATACGAAAAGTTGCTATATTATCAGCAGTGGCCAGTGCGTCCTGGTATTTAAAATCTATTTCATGCTGTCCCGGTGCCACTTCATGATGAGCTGCTTCTATCTCAAATCCCATACTGGAAAGGGTTTCTACCATATCACGGCGGGCGTCTTCACCCATATCAACCGGCGGCAGGTCAAAATAACTGGCCTTATCATTGGTTTCCAACGTTGGTTGTCCGTTGTCGTCCAGATGGAACATAAAAAATTCGGGTTCCGGACCAACCATCATGGAATATCCCAAATCTGCAGCTTCGCCCAGAGCTTTTTGCAGTATATATCGGGGCGAACCCACAAAAGGCTGTTCATTGGAATCATAGATGTTACAGATCAATCTGGCCGTCCTTCCGTCAGAAGTCGGACTTATCCAGGGCAGAACCAAAAATGTATTCAGATCAGGTTTCAAGTACATGTCTGACTCTTCAATACGAACGAATCCCTCAATAGAAGACCCATCAAACATTAGATCCCCGTCTAAAGCCTTATCGAGTTGTTCGCTGGTAATGGAGACGCTTTTCATTACCCCCAGAATATCAGTAAATTGAAGTCTGATAAACTTAACATTGTTTTCTCGTACAATCCGGTATATCGTTTCTCTGTCCATATTTAAACCTCCAGCCTTTGAAGCATTTTCAACTAACCTAGATTAACATAAAAATATTACCATATCAATTAAAGTAGAAAATATATATTATGATTCTATTGCCAAACCCTATTTGGAAGCCGTCGACGGAGCATGGTAGAAACACCCTGCGAGGTGAAGCGTCGGAAGGGTACGAAACAATTATCATCTTTAAAACATCTTC
>CAZBKS010000306.1:0-3633 GCA_964492475.1 uncultured Syntrophomonas sp.
ACGGGCTACCATCATACTGGTTAATAAGTCTTCATCCAGATTTTCTATCCGGTCATCGCCTACTACTTGACCACGCCGCAGTACGGTTACATAGTCAGCGATCTCCATAACTTCATTTAGCTTATGAGTAATTAAAACAATACTCTTACCCTGCCGGCTCATTATTCGCAGTACCTGGAATAATTCCTTGACCTCACCTGGAGTAAGGACTGTGGTGGGCTCATCCATTATTAAAATATCGCAGCCTTTATACAGCATTTTTAATATTTCTACTCTTTGCTGCTCACCCAGCGACAGTTGATGCACTCGCACCGCCGGATCGATTTCCAGGCCATAATTTCTTGATATCTTCCGGGTCTCCTTTTCTATCCGTTCCTGATTAATAAACCAATCTAAATGTTTGGACCCCAGCACCATATTTTCTGCCACCGTAAAATTGTTTACCAATCGAAAATGCTGATAGATCATACCAATGCCCTCTTCAAGGGCCTTTCGGGGCGAATGCAGCCTTACAACTTTCCCCTGCACCTTTATGGTACCGTTATCAGGTCGATACAGACCGGCCAGGATACTCATCAAGGTTGATTTACCGGCACCATTCTCTCCCAGCAGGGCATGAATTTCTCCGGGATATACCCGAAAACTTATATTATCGTTGGCAATAACCCCGGGAAAACGTTTGCTTATTCCTTTCATTTCTATCACAGGAACCCTTTTCAAATTCAAAACCCCTCCAAGGTAAAGGGCGGCCTTTCAAGCCGCCCCTCGAAACGATACCAAAATAAATGCTTACTCTATGGTGCCTTCTACTCCGGCTACAAACCAGTCCATGCTCAGCATTTCAGCATCTGTAAGAACCTGACCTTCGGCTGCTTTCTCAGTTCCATCCTGGGCGGTGATAGGTCCGGTAAATACATCCCATTCTTTATTTTTAAGGGCTTCCTTTTTAGCCTCCACCTGTTCTACTATAGCCGCCGGGACCTTATCGCTGATGGGTGCCAGGTCGACTATTTCTTCATCAATTCCTCCCCAGTATGATTCGCTGGCCCAGGTCCCATCAATAACCGCCTGAACTGTTTTAACGTAATAGGGACCCCAGTTCCATATAGGAGAAGTCAAATTGCCTTCCGGGGCAAACTCATGCATATCGTTATTATATCCCACGCAGTACTTGCCGGCTTCCTCAGCAGCTACCTGTGGTTCAGTGGTATCTTGATGCTGAGCTATTACATCACATCCCGCTTCCAATAAGCTCTGGGCAGCTTGTTTCTCCTTAGTCGGGTCAAACCAGGTATTGGTCCATACCACTTTAACCTTAACCTCTGGATTTACGGATTGAGCACCCAGGGTAAAGGCGTTGATGCCCCGTACTACCTCAGGAATCGAAAACGCCGCTACATATCCCAACTGGTTGTTCTCAGTCATAGCGCCGGCCACCATGCCACTTAAGTAGCGAGCCTGGTATATTCTCCCGAAATAGGTCGATAAATTGTCAGCTGTCTGCAAGCCGGTAGCATGCATGAATTTCACATCAGGATATTTCTTGGCAACCGCCAGCATGGCATCACCGTAACCAAAACTGGTGCCAAAAATAATGGAACAGCCTTCCTGGGCCAGCTGCTCAAAACTGCGCTCAGCGTCTGCCCCCTCCGGAACGTTCTCCAGAGTAATGGATTCCACCCCGGGTATCTCGGCTTCCAGGTACTTGCGCCCCTGATCATGGGCATAGGTCCAGCCGTAATCGCCGGGAACACCAATATAAACCCATCCAACTTTTATTGCTTCACTTTGCTCAGCAGGTGGTTCAGACTCCGTCTTGGCATCGTTCCCGCAACCGACCACAAACACACTCAACAGCAGGGCCACCAGCATAAAAACAGTAATTTTCTTAAGCTTCATAGTGCACAATACCTCCTCTTTATTGTCATAAACCTTTGAAACCTTCGACACTTTTATGGAAGAATCCTGCCGATAAATATTTTTCATGCCAGAGATATCGGCCCAATATTCAGTCCTTATGGAACCGCTGAGAACCTGGATTAAGCCGACGGCAGGATTTAATCAATTGCCCGAACCAGGCAGTGTAAGCAGATAAGTCCTAACCATCCAAGCCCCACGGAGTTAATGCGCCTGCCCCGGGAGGAAAACAAAGGGGCGAGGCAACATCTGGGCCTGGACTATTAATATATTCCAAGCAGCATTGCCAACATTTATCCAAACTAAATTCTCTGGCAAATTCATGCTTAAGTACTAATTATTTAATATTATTGCTTGCGTTTTTCTAACAATCTTCTTAGAATAATCTTAAGAAAGTCTTCACAAATAAAATATCTATACTATATCCTTCAGAAACGTGATGAGGCCTTTTCTGCAGCAGATATAAACCAAAGTATTGTATCCGGCTTCCCGGTTCGGTTGGTGTTATAAGTGCGCCAGAAGAACCAGGTTAATCTGGCTTTTTAAAAAACAGTGCTGTATATTAATGTTTCACATAATTCTATTTTTATTAGGGTATTGGGCAAAACTCTTCGGGATATAAATAATGCAGGTAAAGGATGATCATAATTGAATATTTCAATTCTTATTACAGATGATAAGCCAGATGTGCATGAGGCCCTAAAGAACCGTTCGGCCGCAGAAAATCCCCATTACCAGGTTTTATATGCCTCGAGTGAAAAGAAAGCACACGCGATACTCCAGCAGGAAAAGGTAGATTTCTTGATCTGCCACCTTTCATCGGTTAATGGATCTGGCAAGCCTTTTTTTCAAGACCTGAATAAAAAATATCCTAGCTTAATATGCATTGCACTCATTAATGACCATGAACGACAAAATGTTCTAAAATCATTATCTTATGTACATCATTTTATCAATGAACCGGTGGAAATTAATGCCTTGAAACAGTATATAGATCGTATATGTAATATCCGCCAAATACTGGATGGTGATACCATATGCAGACTATGCACCCGCATTAATGCTCTTCCCAGTTTACCCGGTATATTTTATCAAATTCTGGAAGAACTTGCCATGCCTGACCCATCTATTACCAAAATAGCAAAGCTTATCGAACATGACAGTTCCATTGCCTCACGTATAATTCAGATTGTAAATTCTCCCGCCTTAGGCCTTGGCAATCGGGTCAACAATATTGAACAATCCATTGCTCTCCTGGGTTTGGCCATGACCAAAACCATAGTGATGTATGCGGGCATTAATAATTACCTACATTCACCAGGCCATATTCTGGCTACCGCAGAGTCTATTAACAACAACAGTTTTACCATCGGCAACCTGGCATTGAGAATAACTCTGGCTGAAACCGGAAATTACACTTTAGCCCAGGAGGCCAAAATGGCTGGAATTTTAAACAACATAGGTTATATGCTGTTGCTCAATAATCCTCAGACCCAGACCGAATTAAGAAATATACTGACGGCTGACAAAATGACCCTGCTTGAGGCCGAACAGTTGTTGACCGGAATAACTCATGCGGAGCTTGGTGCTTACTTTCTTGGTATCAGAGGATTTAATCAGCAGATTTTGGAGGCTGTTGCCTATTATTACCGTCCCCAGATCAGACCAATTAAAGAGTTCAGTGTCCTGACTGCTCTACATATTGCACATGCACTG
>CAZBKS010000307.1:0-3627 GCA_964492475.1 uncultured Syntrophomonas sp.
AAACGAGGTTTCCCTCAAACTTGAGAGAGGCAAGATACTTGGCATCATTGGACCGAATGGTGCGGGAAAGACAACTCTATTTAACACCTTGACCGGATTTTATCAGGGATATACCGGAAACGTTATATTCAACGGCCAGTCGATGAATGGTAAAAAGGCCAATGAAAGATGCAAATTGGGAATTGCACGTACTTTTCAGGTAACCAAACCATTTGGGAAAAACACCCTTTTAGAGTATGTCATAGTTGGTGCTTTCCACGGCGTCCAAGAAGAACCGAAAATGTCAGATTGTGAAAAAGAAGCCGAAGACCTTCTGGAATATGTGGGACTGATAGACAAGAAAGATGAATATGCCATGAGCCTTAACGTAGCCCAGAGAAAAAAACTGGAACTGGCCAGAGTGCTGGCTACAAAACCAAGTCTGCTTCTTCTGGATGAGGTTATCGGAGGTCTTAACCCTACTGAAGTACTGGAAATGATGGATGTTATTAAAGACATCAACAGCAGGGGAGTCAGTATTTTGATGATTGAGCATGTTATGAAGGCAATTACCGGTATTTCTGATTATATAGTGGTTATTAATCATGGAGAGAAGCTTGCAGAAGGCCTTCCGGCACATGTTATGAGTAATCAGGACGTAATTGAAGCTTATCTGGGCTCCACAGCAAGGAGGATTTTAGTTGCTTAAGATATCCA
Organism: uncultured Syntrophomonas sp.; assembly: GCA_964492475.1. GTDB lineage: Bacteria > Bacillota > Syntrophomonadia > Syntrophomonadales > Syntrophomonadaceae > JAAYJK01. Next base: position 697 of record CAZBKS010000307.1, read on the forward strand.
ACCTGAATGCATATTATGGAGACGTCCAGGTACTCTATGACGTTAATCTGGAAGTAAATGATAAGGAAATAGTTACGATCCTTGGCTCCAACGGAGCTGGAAAAACCACCCTCATGAAGACAATCTGCGGCATGGAAACAAAAAGGTCAGGTGCAATTGAATTTGAGGGTGAAAATCTGATGAAGGTCCCTGCCCATAAACTGGTTACCAAAGGAATTACCCTGGCGCCGGAAGGACGGCATCTGTTTCCGGAGCTGACCGTTAAGGAAAATCTCTTGTTGGGGGCATATGCATCTAAAGATAAAAAGAAAATAAAAGATACTTATGATTGGGTACTGACATTGTTTCCCAGACTGAAAGAACGACTGATACAGTACGCGGGAACCATGTCCGGGGGTGAACAGCAGATGTGTGCCATCGGAAGAGTTCTGATGTCAAATCCCAAGTTTTTAATGATGGATGAGCCGTCTCTCGGTCTGGCACCCAATATTGTGGACACCGTTTTTGATGTTATAACGAAGATCAATAAAGAAAAAGGAATTACGATTGTTGTTGTGGAGCAGAATGCCAATATTGCCCTGCAGACTGCAGACCGCGGTTATGTGTTGGAAAATGGGGTAATCGGTATGTCCGGCAGCACCAAAGATATGTTGGAATCTCCGGATATTCAGAAACTGTATTTAGGACTGTAAGGAGTAGCAATTATGACTGTTTTTATACAAAACCTGATTAACGGTATTATCAGTGGTTCTTATTATGCCGTGCTGGGAGTCGGGCTTACTGTTACCTGGGGTGTATTGAAGATGATTAATGTAGCGCATGGAGACTTCTACATGATGGGTGCATTCATGTTCTACACATTTTCAATACTTATGGGTTTCCCGGTTGTTCCCTCGATTATCGCAGGTATTGCGGCAGTATTCATTTTAGGGATGGTAATGGAAAAGTTCATACTGGCCCCTTCTCTGGGACGCGGTAAGTTTGGTGACACTCCATTCATCCTGACACTGGCCATCGGTATTCTTCTGCAAAATGTTGCTCAGTTGACTTGGGGTGAGAAAAACGTTGGTGTGCCCTATTTCAATGATTCGATTTTTGAATTTATGGGCATTACCATGGCGGCACAGCGGCTGATTGTAGCTGCAGTGGCTCTGGTTACACTGATTATCGTAATGGTTGTAATTAAGAAAACCAGGTTTGGATGGGCTATTTCGGCAACTGCACAGGATACATTTTCAGCAACTTTAATGGGTATTAACACCAAACAAATTTATATGGTGACTTTTGGTATAGCGGCGGCACTTTGTGCCATAGCCGGATGCTTACTGGCTCCTATTTATGGTATTAATCCATGGATGGGCGGATCAATCCAGTTAAAATCCTTTGTAGTATGCATCGTGGGTGGACTTGGAAGTGTTGGGGGTTCTATTGTTGCCGGCCTAGTCCTGGGTATTATTGAGAGCTATGTCACCCAGTTTTTGGGAAGCGGATGGCAGAACGTTATCGCATATGCTTTGGTAATTGTTATGTTCTGGTTCAGGCCGGCCGGAATTTTTGGAAAGATGGAGTGATAGTACATGAATACAGATAAGATTTTAAAATTTTTTGATAAAAGCAAATCAAAGGCAGTTATTTCACTTGTATTTTTCGCCGTCTTACTTATTATTCCGGCAATTTTAAGAATAAGCAGTTACAGGAATGAGTCATACGTAGAGGGTGTTCTTATTCTTTGTATGATGTGGGCGGCCATGACACTCAGCTGGAACCTCTTGATGGGCTATATGGGAATATGGAGTCTGGCTCAACAGGTGTTCTTTGGAATAGCGGCATACACCTCTGCCATGATGAACTATTATCTGCATATGAGCCCCTGGCTGGGATTTATTGTGGGACCAATTTGCGCGACCTTAGTAGGGCTTATAGTTGCAATTCCCGTATTACGCTTGAAAGCGGCACCGTATATCATTATCGCTACCATGTGTCTGGCCGAGATTTTCCGTCTTATATTCATTAACCTGGTTGACTGGACACGGGGTGAGCTGGGCTTCTGGCAAATGGATGCCTTTAATAATATTTTAGGAATCAATTTTAATGGCGCCGATAAGATTCCATATTATTACCTGATATTTATTATCTTTGCGGCAATAACTCTGGTATGTGCGTTGCTGGCAAAATCATCAACCGGTCTGGCCATGAAATCAATCCGCGATTCACAGGAGGCGGCTGAGTCTCTGGGCGTTGATATTGTCAGGACCAAGATAAAAGTATTCTTAATCAGCGCTTATATGGCAGGGTTCTGCGGCGTATTCTTTGCCCACTATATTAAGATACTGACCCCCACCGATGTGTTTGGACCGGGTATGATGACAGAGTTAATTGCCATGAATGTATTGGGCGGGCTCGCAACTATCAGAGGGCCTATCTTTGGTGCATTTTTCCTCACCCTTACGATGGAAACCCTGCAGGGAGTTGATAATTACAAATTATTGATTTATGCACTGATCCTTATCATCACTACTTTAGTACTTCCCAACGGCATGTTGAACAGCAGCGCGCAGTTCATCAGCTGGGGCAAGAAAATTAAAAGCTTCAGGATTAAGAAAAAAGTTCCATTAACAGAATTCAGCGAATCAGGGTAACCCCGCCGATTGAATAAGACCTGCCGAAAAGGGGCAGGGATGCCTGGCGCATGGCTGTGATGAATATGTAAAATCAGATTTTTTGTTACGTGTTGTCAGCAGGATTTACGAGAATGGAGTGGTGTAAATGAGTAATGTAAATGAGTATAAAGAAATGGCAAAAGCATGGATTGACGAGTATGGAGATGAATTTGAGGAAATTGCCAGATACATTTGGAGTTATCCCGAACTGGGTCTGGAGGAATATGAAGCCTCCCGGAAACTAACCGATGTGTTGAAAAAATACGGCTTC
>CAZBKS010000308.1:0-3624 GCA_964492475.1 uncultured Syntrophomonas sp.
TGTATAATCTCTCCATGTCGTCCAGATACGCTTAAGACTATTAGACTAATCCAATTGCCGGCATATAGGATTTCCTCAGTCAGTTTCGTCATAAGCTTATTACCTTTCTAATAAGCAGAAGCTCTTTTAATTACATCCTCTGCTGCAATAACCCCTGAAGCACTGGCCTGTATCAAACCCCGGGTAACACCTGCTCCATCACCTATGGCCCATAATCCTTCAACATCGGTCTGTAATGAACTGCTTAAACTGGGCCGGGCGGAGTAGAATTTTGCTTCTATGCCATAAAGCAGGGTATGGTCGGAAGCCACGCCCGGCATGGCTTTGTCCAGGGCTTCCAGGCATTCTTTGATGCCTACCATAAAACGGTGAGGCAATACCAGAGATAAATCTCCCGGGACAGCACCTTTGAGGGTTGGTTCAACCAGTCCTTTTAGCAGGCGAGATGGCGTGGAACGCCTTCCTCGCTTTAAATCTCCGTAACGCTGTACTATTATAGAGCCGCTCAACATATTGGCCAGGCTGGCGATACGCCTGCCATATAATATGGGACGGTTAAACGGCTGAGTGAATTCCTGACTCATTAAAAGTGCAAAATTGGTGTTGCTGCTTTTGCTTTCAGCAAAAGAGTGACCGTTAACGGTGATAATTCCGTTGGTATTTTCCATAACGACGTGACCATTAGGGTTGACGCAAAATGTCCGGACTATATCGTCAAATTCACGGGTGTTAAATATGATCTTGGGTTCCCAGATATTATCGGTATATTCCTGCATGGTTACTGCAGGGACTTCTACCCTTACACCTATATCAACCTGGTTATTTTGCATAGTGATACCCAGGGATTTAGCCTGCTCTGCAAACCATTGCGCGCCATCCCGGCCGGGAGCGGCAATTATTATCGGAGCGTAATAAGTATCGGCGTTGGTCTTTACTCCCTGAACCCGGCTATTCTTGACGATTATTTCTTCAACGATTTCAGTGGTTTGAATAGTTTGCCTTTGTTTAAGGTCATCATATATATTGCTAAGTACCTTCTTAGTATTTTCAGTACCCATGTGTCTTATTCGGGCTGGCACCAGCTTTAAACCGGCCCGGGCCGATCTAAGCCGCAGGTCTTCAATCTTTTCACTGTCCTGCCCGAAAACCCGATCTGGTGCATCATATTTAACATAAATATCATCTGCATACTCAATCAAGGATTGGAGCTTTTCCTGGCCTATGTATTCCTGCAGCCAGCCTCCGAATTCTGTGGTTAAAGTCAATTTGCCATCGGAAAATGCCCCCGCTCCTCCCCAGCCACACATAATCGAACAGGGTTGACAATTAACACAGGCATCCGCTTTATCTCCTATAAGGCATTTCCTTTTATCTACGGTCCGGCCTTTTTCGATTATCAGAACATTTAGGGAGCTTTTTTGACTTATTTCCAGAGCAGCGAAGATACCTGCCGGACCGGCACCAATTATAATGACGTCATAGTTTTTAATCAAATAATACACCTCCCTGCTTAACGGGAACTTAAAAAGAGGATTCAAAGTTCATATATTCAATTAAATACCTCTGTCGCTATAGATTATAGCATATGCGGACAGCTATATTATAATGATAGTTTTGCTTTGGGCGTTAACTGGTATAATTATAAGAAGAATTTTATCAGGAGATTATAAATGAAAGAAAGCAGTCTGTATTTTTTGTGGGGAAAAGAACACTTTTTGCTCGATCAGCAGATTAATAAAATAGTGGCAGAGGTCCGTGAACAGCTGGGAGAAGAGCCCGAAATTTTGCACTTTGATACTGATGAGATTAATCCCCGGGAATTAAGAGAACAGTTGGAATTCAGTCCGCTTTTCAACCTGTACCGGGTGGCAGTCATAAAAAGGCCCTACTGGTTGGGAAAGGGGAAGAAAAGAGGAAATAAGAGCGAAGAATTCATTCAGGCTGTCAACGATTATCTGGATGGTGAGCCCCAGGGGCAGACTCTGATTTTTACCGCTGAAGGGCTGGAAAAGACTAATCCACTGGTGAAGAGGTTTAGTAAGGAGGCCCGGATAATAGAATGCAATAACCCGGATGCCAGATATATGAGCAAGTGGGTAACCGATGAATTTGCTGCTAGAGATCAGGCCTGTACTCCAGGGGTGGTTAAACGACTCATGAACAGCGGTCAGGATATGTATTATCTCCATAATCTGATCGAAAAACTCTGCCTGCAGGTAGAGGGAAGGAAAATAGATGAAAAAGATATTGAAGCAGAATTGAGTATCCGTGATGAAATAAAAGTATTTAAATTGACGGATGCGCTGCTTAAAAGGAATTTGCCAGGTTCGCTCCAGGCTTTTCACCAACTCCTTGAGCAGGGAGAACACCCGCTGCTCTTTTTAATTATGACAGCCAGGCAGATGGCAAGTTTGGCCCGGGTAAAAGCCTACCAGGAACAAGGTTATAATAACAAAAAAATAGCCGAAATAACTTCGATGAAAGACTTCATGGTAAGGAAATTTACCGACTCCGGACGTCATTTCTCATGGGAAGAAATCGAGGCATTATTTGCGCTGTGCCTGGATATAGATTTCAAGATAAAAAATACTTCCCAGGATGCGGTATTCCTTCTGGAAGGATTGATTATAGAGATATGTACTCCCCGATAAATTGAATTTGCTTAACAATAAAGAGGCTGCTCCTCTATCCATTGGGACTTTGGGGGCAGCCTCAAAATCGGATGAAAATAGATTTTAGTGAAATCAGTAAGCTTATTTTGCCATAAAAATACTCCCCTTTCCGTAACAGGTTTATTTTTATTGCCTGTCTACTTTAAAGGGAGCAGTTCACTTGGGGATAGCTTCAACATTGCTGGAAAGGATTGTTGAAATCTGGAGATTATATGCAGTTACAATTTGAATCCGGCTTACATAATTAAACGAATTATGCACCTGCTTCGATAATTATACCTTCGTGGGCCAGGTTAATAATTAATTGTTTATATAAATCCGGGTTAATACTCCATGTATCAATGTATATGTTGAACGATTCGTTGGTCTTAAGCCCAATTTTTTGTATTATTTCATCGGGTATCCGTATTTTGTTTTCTTCGTCTATTTGAACATTACACATTACCATTTCCTCACCTCCATCCAATGGATTTCTCTGGTTTGAGTATGTTGAGCTTGCCATCCCCTCTCAAGTAAAATGCCCCTGAATGCTAATGTTTCAGGGGCTCAAAGGCTCTCAATGAAGAAATATACCTAAGATTGAGCTAAGTCAGCAATATTTAGTTATTATGAGTATTACATAAGGTTTGCCTTTTGTGTCAATAGTTTCTCTGTATTCTATACTAAAGATTTCGTGCCTACTTTTTCAAGAATATTTTGTAAGCCAAATATTTTTCTTCCATATTATTTCTACAAATACAACCTTTTTTCAGCAATTATTTGTTGATTATCATCGAATCACCTCTTAAATTTACCAACTTCTTACAAAATAAAGCAAGTTGTAAAAAATGAAGATAATTTGAAGATAGCTATTATAACATTTTCCGCAAATGCTGATATAAAAACTGAACATAGTAATCAATATTATTATGATGTAAAAGATGAAAATCTAAAAATAATAATTGATAACTTG
>CAZBKS010000309.1:0-3617 GCA_964492475.1 uncultured Syntrophomonas sp.
CACCGGGTTGGTACCGTTTACAAACAGGCCGTCTATTTCACCTTTAAGCATAGCCTCAAACATGGCTATATGGGAATAGTTTTTGCTCTCATCCCGCTTGGGCATATAATGATAAGCATAATCGTTGTCTGCATTAGCGGCATCTCCCCACCAGGCTTTCAACAAACTGACCATCCATTTGGACATATTAATCTTAAATCCTGAATTTGGGAAACCGGCCTTGACCAACTCCCGGAATTCTTCCAGGCTATTGAATTCCAGCTTGCCTGCCCCTGGCGTTCCTTTCCTAATAAAGGAGAGCAGATCTTTGTTATCAGCTCCATTGGTAGGTGAATCAATATACCCAGGGATGATGTGGAAGAGCAGGGCCATATCAGTAGCACCCTGAACGTTATTCTCTCCGCGCAAAGCGTTAACTCCGCCTCCGGGGCGGCCCATGTTGCCCAGCAACAGCTGTACGACAGCAAAAGAACGTACATTCTGACTTCCTACAGTATGCTGGGTTATACCCATGGCATACATAATGGTTCCGACTTTATCCGGTGCACCGGTAGCGCTATAGGCTTCCAGGACTTCCAGGTATTTCTGCTTCGGAGTTCCGGTTATCTGACAAACTGTATCGATATCATAACGCTCATAGTGTTTTTTCATCAATTGAAAAACACAGCGTGGATCCTGCAGGGTAGGGTCCTTCAGGGGAAGACCGCTTTCATCATATTTATAATCCCAGGTGCTCACATCATATTTGCGTTTTTCCGCATCATAACCACTGAACAGTCCGTCTTCAAAATCATACTCATCCTTAACTAAAAATGAGGCATTGGTGTATGCAACCACATAATCTTTATGATAACGCTCATTATCAATAATATATTTAACCATTCCACCCAGAAAAGCTATATCAGTTCCCGATCTCAGCGGAGCATAAATATCAGCCTTGGTAGAAGTCCTGGTAAAGCGGGGATCAACATGGATAAGTTTAGCATTCCGTTCTTCCCGGGCCTTTAACAGCCACTTCATACTGATAGGATGATTTTCCGCAGCATTGCTGCCCATTATTAAAGCACAATCGGTATTTTTTAAATCAACAATATGATTAGTCATGACTCCGCGTCCAAATGAGGGTGACAGTCCTGCCACCGTAGCGGAGTGTCAGATACGGGCCTGGGTTTCCAAATAAACCAAACCCAGGGAACGCATCATTTTGGACAAAATATAGCATTCTTCGTTATCCAGACCCGAACCACCTATTGAAGCTATTCTTTCCGTTCGGTTAACGATTACCTCGCTGCCATCTGCTATTTTTTCCTTGTGAATAAAACTGCTGTCTCGGGTTTCTTTAACTCTTTCGGCTATTGTCTGCAGCATCCAATCCCAGTCTTTTTCTACCCACTTGTCAGTACCTTTTTCCCGGTATAGCGGTTTCTGTACCCGCTTGGGATTTATCACTTGCTCTCCGGTATGCTCATCATATATCTCCCGGAGATTAAACATAGCCGCTCCCTTGGAGCATGCTCCCCCCTGATTGATTGGATTATCTGGATCACCATGAACACTCAATAATTTAACAAATTTCCCATCGGCGTCCCGTTCGGAATAGATTAGCAGGCCGCAACCTGAGGCACAGTAAGGACAAACCGTAGGTGTAGGGGTTACATTTTTAATTCTCAGCTCTTTGGCTGCTGATGCCGTGGCTTGAAGATTAAAACCTAGATCAACCAGCGCAAAACTGGCTGCTGTAGCCCCGGTTACCTTGAGAAATTGTCTACGGGTAACCTTCATAAACTCCACACTCTCCTTTCACCGTATTCAATTTTATACTGGATGCTGCTTAGATTGTATCATTCCAGCAAAAAATTGGACACCCTAAAATAAGCGCATAAGACCTAATTTTTATAGACTCATACAGCTTACAGGTTAAGTATTCCATTATAATTATGGGGAAACTACTTAAAAGGCCGTAAACCCCCTCCCCTCTCCGTGAATCTGCTGCACAATACAGCATAACAAATGATTCAGTTGCCTTCACCTGCTATTAACTTCGACACCCATAACTAAATTCCTTGCAATATGTCAGAATAACTGCCAAGATATAACCAGCGGTAATACAACATATAACAATGAGCTATATGAAGTTGGAATAAAGTACCTGCCCGGTATTTCTTAAGCTGTATCCGCCGAAACCCATAACTCGTTTATTAAATTCACTGCCGGTAATTATCTGGATCAGCAGATCCAAATTCTGTTCTCCTGTTAAACTAGGTAATACACATAAGTCATATCGTTCTTCAGATATGGGAATAAAATCAAGGTTTAATGCTTTAGCGCTGGCATAAATGCCCAGAGCGCAATCAGCAGCATCGTTTTTTACCGCCGCAGCTACTGCCAGGTGAGTGTATTCCTCACGACTGTAACCGTTGATGGTGCTGGGATGTATACTATTTTTGTCCAGCAGATAATCAAATAAAACCCGGGTCCCAGATCCTTTTTGCCGATTTATATATCTAATTTGGGGGTCGGATAAATCGGCTATATCCTTAATATTGCAAGGGTTGCCATGTTTAACAATTAATCCCTGTTCCCTGTGCAGCAGGTTAAGCAGCAGCCAGGGCGTGTTGCTTAAATATTTATTTAGATAGCTAATATTGAAATCGCCTGTTTTCTCATCCAGCAGATGTACTCCGGCGAAATGACATTCATTCTTCATTAAAGACATTATTCCGCCCATACTGCCCACATTGGTGGAAATAAGGCGCTTGTTATATTGTCCTTGCATTATATCGGATAAAAAATCTATAGAAATATCATGACTGCCTATACAGACCAGGGTTCTATCTATCATCTCACGGGGTTTTCTTAATGTCACCGTGCACCTGCTGCCGGCCTCCAGCCCCTCTTTGCCGCGTTCTATATGCATCACTCCATCTGCTTTGACCAGACTGGTAGTAATCCCGGCCCCCCGGTTGAGAGGATAGGCAATATATTCATCATTTATCTGGGCGGCATTTACATAAATAAATTCATCCACTCCCATAGATGAAGCTACTTTCCTGGCAGCTCTGCACTCTATAACAGAATCAGCCGGAAGGTCCAGTCCCATTTTTCTATAAATAACCGGCCTGGCAAACAGGGTGAAAACCAGCTGGGCCGAGACAGGATAACCCGGTACACCGATAACCGGTTTGTCATCAATTACTCCTAGAATAGCAGGTTTCCCAGGCTTGGTTGCTATTCCATGTACCAGTAGTTCTCCTGATTCCTGAATTATAGACGAAGTATAGTCTTCCCGGCCTGCGGATGAACCGGAACAGATAACAATCATATCCGCTCTATCTTTGACCTGTTGCACAGCTTCCAGGAGCCTGCTTCTATCGTCGATAACGATGTCATGTCGGAAGGCTTCTGCTCCCCATTCCTGACACATAGCCATCAGCATCCTGCTGTTGGACTCCACGATTTCTCCCGGATTCATGTCTTCACTGCCCTGATCCAGGAGTTCAGTACCGGTGGGGATAACTGCCACCACTGGTTTCTTAACCACTTCAACTTCGGAAACTGCCGCAGTTATAAAGGAGGCCAGTTCATAAGGACCAATTCTGGTGCATGAAGACGCAATC
>CAZBKS010000310.1:0-3597 GCA_964492475.1 uncultured Syntrophomonas sp.
GATACGTTGCGGATGCAGCGTTTTTTTAGATGTCGCGTGAGTCTTTTGCACGCGGCCCCAATACTTTTATCAGGTCCGAGCATTTGCGCCATAGCCCAGAATCTTTTGAAGAATAAAATAAGTAAGTTTCTAAAGTTAATAGACTTCAGCCATTCTCTATTTGGGCTGCCCTTTGCATATCTAGGGGCTTTTTTAGCCGCCGGAGGTATACCGACTTTATATCAGTTATTTTGGATTACGGTGGCTATGATAGCAGCCCGAACTGCAGCCCTTTGTTTGAATCGTCTGATTGACAGGCCTATTGATGAAGCCAATCCCCGAACGTCAGGATGGATCCTGCCATCAGGGCAGCTATCTATACCATTAATATGGTTTGCGGTTTTCTTTTTCTTGTTTTGGCTGTTTTTTGCAGCGGCACAGCTTAACCCGCTTTGCTTAAAACTTGCTCCCCTGGCAGTAATAGTGCTGTGGGGATATTCCTACACCAAACGTTTTACTTGGTGGTGTCATCTTATATTGGGTCTTGCCATTGGAACTGGTACGGTTGGAGCCTGGATTGCCATTTCTGGAACATTTGATTGGTATCCAATATTATTGGGTATGGCAGTTGCCTGCTGGATAGCTGGATTTGATACCATGTACGCCTGTCAGGATATTGAGTTTGACAGAAACCACCATCTTTATTCCATACCAGCTCGCTTCGGTGAAACCGGTGCTTTAAGATTTTCGGCTGTATTTCATTTTTTTACGGTATTTTTCTTATTTGCTAATGGGATAATTCTGGGTTTGGGTATTTGTTATTATCTGGGGATAGGGTTTGCTGCTGTGATACTCATCTATGAACATTTAATCGTTAAGCCAGGAAACTTGAGTCGGGTTAATTTTGCGTCTTTTAAGATAAATCATTATGTTGGACTTATAATATTTGCAGCAACGCTAATGGACATACTAATATAGAAATGTTAAGAGTGAACGTGGAGGAGAGCATTGGGTAAGTATATTGTTGCCATAAGTGGTGCCAGCGGGGCAGCTTATGGTATAAGACTTCTGCGGGAATTACTGCTGCGGGATAATGAACTGCATGTAATAGTAAGTGAGCCGGCCTCGCTGGTAATTAGCCATGAGCTGGGCTGGGATTTATCTGACTCGGTGGAAAAGACTTTTAGAAATTATCTGCCGGCAGGAAATATCCATTTTTATGATAATAATGATATTGCGGCTCCATTGGCCAGCGGGTCTTTTATTACTGATGCCATGATAATAATTCCTTGTAGCATGGCCTGTGTTTCAGGAATAGCTGCAGGAAGTGCCAGAAATCTAATGGAAAGAACAGCTGATGTAATGATAAAAGAAAAGCGGCGATTGATACTGGTGCCCCGGGAGACCCCTTTAAGTTCAATTCATCTGCGTAACATGCTAACCATTTCTGATCTGGGGGTTCACCTTATACCGGCTATGCCAGCCTTTTATCATCATCCCCATAAAGTGGAGGATATGATTGACTTCATAGTCGGCAAGGTGATGGATGCACTTAATATTCACCATGATATTTTCCCCAGGTATAAGTGAAATGGCAGGAAAACAAGAATTGGTTGGAATCTGTTAAAATTAGCTATATAATAGATTGTAATTCGCTTTTGGAGAGGGAGATCATGCAGCATAAGCAAATGTTTAATCCTGTTGCCAGAGAATTGGAAATGGTAGAAGGAAATTTAAATCAAAACATAAATTCGGGAGTCGATGTTTTGAATCAGGCTTCCATGCATTTGGTAAAAGCCGGGGGGAAAAGACTGCGACCGGCCTTCGTTTTACTGGCGGCAAGATTTTTTATGGACAGCCTGGAGGGAGTTATACCTCTAGCTACCGCGCTGGAGTTAACCCACCTGGCTACCCTGGTTCACGATGACGTTATAGATAATTCAACCCTGCGCCGGGGAACTTATACCGTAAAACACCAATGGGGCAACCGGGTTTCAATTAACGCTGGGAATTATATCTTTGCCCGAGCCCTGGCATTAAGTGCTTCCTATAATAGAAAAGATATTCTTGAGGTGCTGGCTGATGCCAGCATGAGGATTTGTGAAGGCGAGATATATCAGATGATGAGTTCTTATAACGTAAATGTGGGACTGAAGAACTATTTGCGCAGGATAGAACGTAAAACTGCACTATTGATATCGGTCAGCTGTAAACTGGGGGCCATGATCGGCAATGCTCCTCAGGAACAGGTTCGGGCTCTGGAGCTTTATGGGTATTATCTGGGGATGGCTTTTCAGGTAACCGACGATATACTGGATTTTGTAGCTGATGAAGAGGTGTTGGGCAAACCTACCGGCAGTGATGTCAAGCAGGGAGTTATTACCCTGCCGGCCATATATGCTTTACATCACAGCCCTCATAAGCAGGAATTAAAGAGATTGTTGGCTTCCCCAACCATGTGTATGGCAAACTCTGATTGGATATTGGATATTATTGTAGATTCAGATGGGATTGAATACGCTTATTTTGTTACCGATCATTTCGCCTGTAAAGCCAGGAAACAATTGGATTATCTGCCCGATAAACCGGGAAAGGAAACCCTATATGAGATAGCGGATTTTATTTCAGCCCGTGAGTATTAGCTTGAGGAATAATAAGCAGCCTGTAATCAGGTAATATTGGGGGGAACCTTGTGGCATTTAATGATTTATCACCAGAAGAAAAGCAGACTATTTTGGAACATTTGGAGGAACTGCGAAAATCACTAATAATAAGCGTAATCGCCATAATTATTGCCGCTATTGCTTCGTTTTCCTTTAATGAGCAGATTCTGGCCATAATTACTCAGCCATTGACCAGTCTCAACGAAAATCTGGTGGTAACTGGGGTTACCGAAGCATTTTTTGTTAAGTTGAAGCTGGCTTTCCTTTCTGGTTTTATCATTGCTTCTCCGGTTGTTTTATGGTCCTTCTGGAATTTTTTCAAACCAGCCCTGTATCCTTCGGAACGAAAGTATATATATGTACTTTTGCCGGTAAGCCTGCTTCTTTTTGCGGTAGGGGTTCTGTTTTCATATTTTGGTATATTGCATCTGGTTCTAAAGTTCTTTATTTACATTGCCGGGGATACTCTGGAGACAATGTTTAAAGTGGATCAGTATGTTGCCTTTGTAATGGCATTTACTATCCCCTTTGGGATTGTTTTTGAACTGCCGGTAATCGTCTATTTTTTGACTATAATAGGTGTAATCAGATATGAGCTCCTGGCCAACAACCGAAAATATGCTTTGTTAATCATAGTGATTCTGGCTGCTGCCCTGACCCCCGGGCCTGATCCTGTATCTCAGATGATGATGGCAGTACCAGTTTATCTGTTATTTGAGATCAGCATATGGATATCAAAGTGGGCCGGCCGAAAAAAACGGGCCGCCAGAGAAGCTGAGGAGAATACGGATTAAATATTGCTTTCATAATTTAAAGGACAGTCAGGGCGCGGGTCTAATTTCTTTACAAAGGGAGGCCTTTTTGTCATAATAGCAATATGTATGGGAAGGTAATTAAATATAGAACTAAGCATATTGGACATATATGACATAGACGAAATATTTGAAGTAAAGGA